>NZ_JACDCU010000536.1 GCF_013817365.1 Methylibium sp.
GCATGCGCACGGCCAGGGCTACACCGACCTCAACTTCCTGATCCCCGAGCTGGTGCGGCGCATCGACTACCGCAAGGGGCCGTACTTCGCGCGCGAGGGCGACTTCGCATCCGCGGGAAGTGCGCGCCTGGCACTGCTCGACACGCTCCCCCGCCCGCTGGCCGAGATCACGCTGGGCCAGCGCGACTACCGCCGCGGCCTCTTCGCGGGTAGCACGCAGCTGGGTGAATCGGGCGTCGCCCTGCTCGGCGCGGTGGAGGCGCAGACCCACGACGGGCCCTGGAAAGTGCCCGAGGACCTGCGCAAGTTCAACGGCTGGCTGCGTGCCAGTCAGCGCGACGGCAACAACGACCGCGCCCTGACTTTCATGGCTTACGACGCCCGCTGGACCTCGACCGACCAGATCCCGGCCGCCCGGGTGGCAGACGGCACGCTCGACCGCTTCGGCTCGCTCGACCCGAGCGACGGCGGGCGCTCGCGCCGCATCAGCCTGTCGGGCAGCACGCGCACCACGCTGAACGACGGAGCCTGGCAGGCCAGCGCCTACGCCGTCTCAGCCAAGCTGAACCTGTTCTCCAACTTCACCTACTTCCTCGACGATCCTGTCAATGGCGACCAGTTCGAGCAGGCCGAACGCCGCCGCATGTTCGGCGGGGAGCTGAGCCGCGTGTGGGACGTGATGCTCGGCGGCCGCGCTCACGCCTTCACACTTGGCCTGCAGGCCAGACACGACCGGCTCGACCCCGTGGGCCTGTACCGTAACCGCGAGCGCGACCGGCTCGCCACCACGGTCGAAGCCGAAGTGAAGCAGACGCAGGCCGGCGTGTACGGCGAGTGGAATGCGCGCTGGACGCCGTGGCTTCGCAGCATTGCCGGCCTGCGCGCCGACGCCGCGCGCTTCGATGTCGACAGCTCGGTCGCCGGCAACAGCGGCAAGGCCTCGGACGAGCAGCTCTCTCCCAAGCTGGGCCTGGTGTTCGGGCCGTGGCAGCAGACCGAGTTCTTCGTCAACGCCGGGCGGGGCTTCCACAGCAACGACGCGCGCGGCACCACGGCGCGTTTTTCGCCCGACGGGACCGAGTCGCTCGACCCGGTGCCCGGCTTGGCCGCCAGCCGCGGAGCCGAACTCGGCCTGCGCACGGTGATCGTGCCGGGCCTGCAGAGCTCGCTGGCCGTATGGCGGCTCGACCTCGACTCGGAGCTCGTCTACATCGGCGACGCCGGCACCACCGAGCCCAGCGGCGCCAGCCGCCGCAGCGGCGTGGAGTGGAACAACCACTGGGTGCTCGACGAGTTGGGCCTGCCCGGCTGGCTGCTCGACCTGGACCTGGCCGCCTCGCGTGCGCGCTTTCGCGATGCCCCGTCGGGCGCGGACCGCGTGCCCGGCTCGGTCGATCGCGTGGCCAGTTTCGGCATCGGCTATGCGCCCGAGGGCGGCCGCTGGTTCGGCCACTTCCAGGTGCGCCATTTCGGCCCGCGCGATCTGGTCGAGGACGGCAGCGAGCAGTCGTCGGCCACCACGCTCGCGTACCTGCGCGGCGGCTGGCGGCCCTCGCCGTCGGTCACGCTGGCGCTCGACGTGTTCAACCTGTTCGACCGCAAGGCGAGCGACATCGATTACTTCTACGAGTCACGGCCGGTTCAGGAAGGAACCGCCGCCGAGGACCGGCATTTCCACCCGGTCGAGCCCCGCACGCTGCGTGTGACGGCGAGCTATCGGTTTTGAGCGCTTTCGTGCGCGCCGGGCCATTAGGGGACCGAACGCGCGTACCGGTTTCAGGGCACGCGGGCGACGCGTAATGTCGAAATTGTTTACAGAGCTGGGGCCGATGGTCATGGATCAGCGGGCAGATCACAGGAAAATCAAGGGCTTGGGCGCCGTGGTACGCCTTATGCAACGCGCTTCTTCATCGCCTGAGGAGAGCTCTGATGAAGAACAAGACGGTACTGACACATCTCGCCGCGGGCTGCCTTGCAGGCTTCTTGTTGCTTTCCAGTTTCTCGGCACGTGCCGACATCGTGTTGTCGCCTTCCACCGCCGGCGTGATTGGTGTCGACCTCGGTAACTCGAACTGCGAACCGGGCTGTGTTTATTCGACATTCGGTTTGACGAATGACGGCAGCCTCTCGCTCTTCTACAAAGCAGAAGCCGACGGCGGGGCAGACGAGGGGACGTTCGCGTCTTCCTACAACACGGTCTTCAGCAACACGCCTGCTGACCCTTCCGACGCACTGCTCAGCTACATCGGCGGCAGCGTGATCACTTGCCCGGAATGCTATCTAGTGCAGTGCGCCGCTCTGTTCTGTACTTATCCAACGATGGCGGCAAGTGCCGTCTTGGCGCGCGTGACCTTGGCCAGGATGTCGGACGCGCGTGCGGTCCAGATGAACGGCTTGGGATCGATGT
>NZ_JACDCU010000537.1 GCF_013817365.1 Methylibium sp.
GGTTGGCAGGCCGAAGTGCCGCTCGTCGGCGAGTTCGGGCCGCTGCGTGTGCGCGGTCGCGCCGATGGCTTCGACGCCGCACGCCATCGATTGGAAGAGGTGAAGACCCACCGCGGTCGGCTCGACCGGCAGCCCGAGAGCCACCGCCGTCTGCATTGGGCACAGGCCCGGGTTTACGGCTGGCTGCTGTGCCAGCGGGATGGGCTGGCGGAGATCGAGCTGGCCCTTGTCTACCTCGACGTCGGCACGCAGCGCGAGACGGTGTTCACCGAACGCTGCACCGCCGCCGAGCTGCAGCTCGAGTTCGAGCAGCGATGCGGCACTTTCATGGCCTGGGCCGAGCAGGAGTGGGCGCACCGCGGCGCGCGCGACCGCGCGCTGGCCGGGCTGCGCTTTCCGCACGACTCATTCCGGCGGGGCCAGCGGCCGCTAGCCGAGGCCGTCTACAAGGTCGCGCGCGCCGGCCGCTGCCTGATGGCGCAGGCGCCCACCGGCATCGGCAAGACCGTCGGAAGCCTGTTCCCGTTGCTCAAGGCCGGCCCCACGCAGGCGCTCGACAAGATCTTCTTCCTGACCGCCAAGACCTCGGCCCGTGCCATGGCGCTCGACTCTCTGGCGCTCATCCGCGCGAGCGAGCCGTCGCTGCCGCTGCGCACGCTCGAACTGGTGGCGCGCGACAAGGTCTGCGAGCATCCGGACAAGGTCTGTCACGGCGAGTCCTGCCCGCTCGCGAATGGCTTCTACGACCGCCTGCCCGCGGCTCGCCAGGCCGCGACCGCGCTGGCGGTCTGGGACAAGCCGGCCGTGCGCGCGCTGGCTCTGGAGCACGCGGTGTGTCCCTACTACCTCGGGCAGGAACTGGCGCGCTGGAGCGACGTGGTGGTCGGCGACTACAACCACTACTTCGACGGCAGCGCCATGCTGCACGGGCTGACGGTGGCCGATCAGTGGCGTGTCGCCGTGCTGGTGGACGAGGCGCACAACCTGGTCGAGCGCGGGCGGGTGATGTACAGCGCCGAGCTGGATCACGAGGAGTTCAAGCGCATGCGCAAGACGGCACCCGCCGCGCTGAAGAAGCCGCTCGACCGCCTGCACCGTCGCTGGAACGAACTGAAGGCGCAGTCGGACGCCGAGTACAGCGTTCTCGATGCGCTGCCGGCGAACTTCGTCTTCGCGCTTGCCCAGGCCGCCGGAGCGGTGATGGACCACCTGGCCGAGCATCCCGCGCAGGTCGATGCGTCGCTGCAGGCCTTCTATTTCGACGCGCTTCATTTCACCCGCTTGGCCGAGTCCTTCGGCGAACACTCGCTCGTCGACCTGACACGCCCGGCGCAAGGCTCCGCGGTGCTGTGTCTGCGCAACGTGGTCCCGGCGGCGTTCCTCGCGCCGCGCTTCGAAGCCGCGCACTCGACCACGCTGTTCTCGGCCACCCTGCAGCCACGGCGGTTCTACGCCGACATGCTCGGTTTGCCGGCCGACACGGCGTGGATCGATGTGGAGTCGCCTTTCGAGCGGCAACAGCTCACTGTTCACATCGCCGGCGACATCTCCACGCGTTTTCGGGATCGCGGCGCGTCGCTCGCGCCGATCGTCGAGCGCATCGGACGGCAGTTCACCGAGCAGCCCGGCAATTACCTGGCCTTCTTCAGCAGCTTCGACTACCTGCACAGCGTGGCCGAGTTGTTCGCGGCGCGGCACCCCACTGTGGCGATGTGGAAGCAGTCGCGCGGAATGAACGAGAACGAGCAGGCGCAGTTTCTCGCGCGCTTCGAGGCCGAGGGTCGCGGCGTCGGCTTCGCTGTGCTCGGCGGCTCGTTCGCCGAAGGTATCGATCTGCCCGGTGCGCGCCTGATCGGCGCTTTCATCGCGACGCTCGGGCTGCCACAGATGAACCCGGTCAACGAGCAGATCAAGCGTCGCATCGACCGCCTGTGCGGCACCGGCTTCGACTACACCTATCTGTACCCCGGGCTGCAGAAGGTGGTGCAGGCGGCCGGGCGCGTGATCCGCACGCCGCTCGATCGCGGCGTGGTGCACCTGATGGACGACCGCTTCACGCAGCGCGAGGTCATGGCGCTACTGCCGCGCTGGTGGAGCACCGGACCTCAGCCCGCACCCGTCGGACCCTCAGGCAGCTGACGCACCTCGGCGCGCCAGCGCGTCCTGGCGCTCTCCGCCGCCGCTGGTATCCGACTCATGCGTGGGGAATTCTTTGATCGCGAGTGCCCCGCAATGCAGTGGGACGAGATACGCAATGGGCTTGAGTCAGAACACAACAGGAGACAAGAGCAATGAGTTCCAACATCGTGATCCTCATCCTGATCGTCGCAGCGGCCGTTGCATTCTTCATGTGGATGAAGCGCGGCAAGAACGACGGATTGGGCGCCGGCACCCCGGCGTACACAC
>NZ_JACDCU010000538.1 GCF_013817365.1 Methylibium sp.
GCAGCGTGTACGCCAGGCCGAGCAGGAAGTGCGAGCCGGTCAGCAGGTAGCCGATCTCGTAGGCCCAGATCGTGGGTGCGTTCAGCGCATAGCGCGACACGACCTCCCAGGTGGTGGCCAGCACCAGGGGCACGAGCAGCAGCGCGGCAAAGATGCCGACCCCCAGCACCACGCGCTCGAACAGGACGATGAGGCGATTCAAGCGCTTCTCCGTTGAAGAAGACAAGGCGCGCATCCGCCAGTACCACGGCGGATGTGCGCTTGCGTGCGGCGGATCAGACGGGCTTGGTCTTCACATTGCGCCACTCGTTGGCGTTCTTCCAGGCCTCGGTGAACTCCAACTGGCTCTTGTGCACGGGAGCGAACCACTTGCGCGCGCCGTCCTTGGCCGTCTTGTCGGCCCAGTCGAGCCCGACCTTGTGAGCGGCGAACTGCACCTCGTCGTCGAGCTGCTCCAGCACCACGCCCTGCTTCTTGTAGAAGGCAAAGGCCTTGGCATCCTCCACGCCGATGCGCAACCAGCTCTCCACCGTGACCATCTTGGCGACCAGCTCGACCAGCTTGCGGTCGTCCTCGGGCATCTTGGCCCAGACGTCCTTGTTGACGACCAGCTCGAACGGCGCGCACGGCTGGTGCACCCCCGGATAGCTAAGGTACTTGGCAACCTTGTAGAAGCCCGGGGCAATGTTTTCCCACGGCGTGCCCCACTCCACGGCATCGATCGCACCGCGCTCGAGCATTGGGAAGATGTCCCCGCCGGCCGTGGTGACCGGCGCGGCGCCGAGTTCCTTGGACATCTCCAGCCAGGCACCGGCGGTGCGCAGCTTCAGGCCCTTGAGGTCGGCCAGGCTCTTGACCGACTTGCGCGAATGCAGGAAGACCTCGGCCGTGCGGATGAACAGCGGCATGGAGATCACGTCGTCGGTTTCCTCGCGGAACTTGCGCTGCATGTCGACGCCGCCCGCCTCGTAGAGCCAGTGCAGCATGCGCTCGGAGTCGAAGCTGCCGGCGTAGCCGCCGAACAGCACGGTGGTCACGTCCTTGCCCCAGTCGTAGCCCATCCACGTGTGGCCGCACTCGGCCAGGCCGTTCTTCACCGTCTCGGGCACCTTCAGCGCATTGCCGAGGCCGCCGCCGGGGAAGGTCTGGATCTTGAAACGGCCGCCGGAGAAGAACTCCATGCGCTCGGCGAAGGCCTTGGCACCGATGTCCATCAGCGGCCCGCCCGCCCAGCCGGTGGCCATCTTCCAGTTGTAGGTCTGCCCCCCGCCCTTTTGGGCGAGCGCGCCCGCCGCGGCGAACACGCCGGCGCTGCCAAGAGTGGCGTGTACGAAATTGCGACGTTTCATGTTTGTCTCCGTTGGGTTGGGGGATCGAAGGCCTCGGGGCCTCTACATACACCTGATGTATCAGTTAAATTTAAGCAGTCCCTTCGTGCAAGTCAACACGGGTTTTCCGCAAACATGCACTTCATATGTTAGTCGTGTACGATCGTTCGCGGCGTTGGCGAAAGGCGCGCGCGCCGACGAATCGGCGGAAAACGGGACTGCATGAAAAAGACTGCCGCAAACGGGACCACCAGGCCGGCGCTTGCCGAAACCCGGGCCGGCCTCGCGGTGCACAGCGCACCGGTCAAGCCGCGCAGCCTGACGGCCATCGCCTACGAGTTGATCGAAGAGATGATCGTCACGCTCGAGCTGCATCCCGGTGCGGCGATCTCCGAGGCCGAGCTGTCGGCGCGCCTGCAGATCGGCCGCACTCCCGTGCGAGAGGCCCTGCACCGCCTAGCGCGCGAACACCTCGTGTCGATCCTGCCGCAGCGCGGCGTGCTGGTCTCCGAGATCGACATCAAGCGCCAGCTCCGCCTGCTGGAAACGCGCCGCGAGGTCGAGCGCCTGGTGGCGCGCTGCGCGGCACGCCGCGCCAGCGAAGCGGAGCGCGAGCGCTTCGAAGCACTGGCCGACGAGTTCGACGCAGCCAGCGCGCTCGACGATGAAGTGCGCTTCATCCGCGCCGACAAGGAGTTCAACGACCTGTCGCTGCGCGCCTCGCGCAACGAGTTCGCGGCCGGCGCGATGGGGCTGATGCACGGCCTGTCGCGGCGCTTCTGGTACCTGCACTACCGCCAGGCCGCCGACACGCCGCTGATGGCCCGGCTGCATGGCGAGCTGGCCCGCGCCATCTCGCAGCGCGACGAAACCAAGGCCGCGAAGGCGCTGGAAGCGCTGATCGACCACAACGAGGCCTTCACGAAGGCGACGGTCAGCACCGACTTCTAGTGCAGTGCGCGTGATGTTCTAGAACTTATTCGTGCCGGCATACTCCAATCGCCCAGGAGGCTGGAGCGATGCGGGTTGCCAAGACGATTGAGCTGGACGAGCACACCGAGCGGGAACTGCGAG
>NZ_JACDCU010000539.1 GCF_013817365.1 Methylibium sp.
TCCTCGCTCGGCTGGCCGAGGCAGACGAAGGAGCTGGAACTGTTCCTGCCTTCGAGCGTGCTCGTCACCGGCTACGAGATCATCTTCTTCTGGGTCGCCCGCATGATCATGATGACGGCGCACTTCACCGGCAAGGTGCCCTTCGAGACCGTCTACATCCACGGCATGGTGCGCGATGCCGAGGGCAAGAAGATGAGCAAGTCCGAGGGCAATGTGCTCGACCCGGTCGATCTGATCCAGGGCGTGGACATCGACACGCTGGTGAAAAAATCGACCTCCGGCCTGCGCAAGCCCGAGACGGCGCCCAAAGTCGCCGCGCGCGTGAAAAAGGAGCATCCGAACGGCATGCCGGCCTACGGCGCCGACGCGCTGCGCTTCACCATGGCGAGCTACGCCAGCCTGGGCCGCAACATCAACTTCGACACCAAGCGCTGCGAGGGCTATCGCAACTTCTGCAACAAGCTCTGGAACGCGACACGCTTCGTTCTGATGAACTGCGAAGGCCAGGACTGCGGCTTCAAGCCGCACGGCGCCGACGAGTGCGTGCCGGGCGGCTACCTGCACTTCTCGGACGCGGACCGCTGGATCACCGGCGAGCTGCAGCGGGTCGAGGCCGCGGTGGAGAAAGGCTTCGCCGAGTTCCGCCTCGACAACGTGGCCGGTGCGATCTACCAGTTCGTATGGGAGGAGTACTGCGACTGGTACCTGGAGATCGCCAAGGTGCAGATCACGGTCGGCGACGGCGCGACCCAGCGCGCCACGCGCCGCACCTTGATCCGCGTGCTCGAGACGGTGCTGCGGCTGCTGCACCCGATCACGCCCTTCATTACCGAGGAGCTGTGGCAGGTGGTCGCACCCGTTGCCGAGCGCAAGCCGGCGGGCCACGAGGCTTCGATCGCCACGGCTGCGTATCCGCAGGCCGAACTTCAACGCGTCGATGCACGAGCGGATGCCTGGGTCGGTCGGCTCAAGCAGGTGGTCGGCGCCTGCCGTGCCCTGCGAAGCGAGATGAGCCTCTCACCCGCCGCACGCGTGCCGCTGCTGACTTGCGGTGACGCTGCGTTCATCGAAGAGGCCGCGCCGCTGATCAAGGCGCTGACCAAGCTCAGCGAGGTGCGCGTGCTGCCGGGCGAAGCCGACTTCGCGCGCTCCAGCGCCGCCGCCGCGGTCGTCGTGCTCGGCGAACTGAGAATGGCGCTGCACGTGGAGATCGATGTCGCCGCCGAGCGCGAACGGCTCGACAAGGAATTGCTGCGGCTGGAAGGCGAGATCGTCAAGGCCCTCGCCAAGCTCGGCAACGAGGGCTTCGTCGCTCGGGCACCCCAAGTGGTCGTGGCGCAGGAGCGCGCGCGCCTGACCGACTTCAGTACGACGCTGCAGCGTCTGCGCGAGCAGCGCGTTCGTCTGGGCTGAGCTCGGCGTCACGCAGTTCGCGCACCTCGGGCGTGTCGATGACCACGCCACCGCCGACGGTGTTGTCGGCGGCGACCAGCGAATCCAGCGCGCCATCCGCGAGGCCCAACGGCCCGGGCATGGACACCGGCCCGTTGAGCGGCGGCACCTGACTGCGGGATTCGCGCGCCACCGGCGGAGTCTGGCTCAGCACCTCGTCCAGGCGCTGCGCGACGGCCCACACGCTGCGCACGCGTGACTCCTGCGTGTAGCCGGCCAGCCGCGACGTGGTGTGAAGGTTGGCCACGCCGTGCAGCGGCCGGCCTTCATCGAGCAGCCCGGGCGAAACGCTGTCGAGCCAGGCACCGGCCAGCCGTCCGCTGCGCAGCGCCTTCGCAAGCGCCGCTTCGTCGAACAAGGCCGAATGCGAGGTGCTGATCAGCACCTGCCCGGGCTTGCCGTGCGGCAGGTAGCGATCACCCAGCAGGCCCTGGTAACGGCTGTAGAAAGGCAGCTGCACGCACACCGCATCGGCCGTCTCGAGCAGTTCGCGCAAGCCGGTCGGCTCGATGCGCCAGCGCCCCCACAGGGCATCGGTGGCGTGCAGGGTCGGCTCGTAGCCGATCAGGCGCGAGCCGAAACCGCTCAGCAAGGCCGCGATCGAGCGGGCCGCCGGCGCGAGCCCGACCAGGCCCACGGTCGCGCTGGCCAGTTCGCGGCCACCGCCTTCGCGGCCGGCCAGCATGCCAGGGCGCAGCAGGGCGATCAGTGCTCCAACCAGGAACTCGGCCTCCGCCGGCGCAGTAGATGCATTGCCGCGCACCAACTCGACACCGGCCCGGGCACACGCGTCGATGTCGATGTTTTCCAACCCGGTGCCGATGCGCCCGACCGCCCGCAGCATCGGCGCGAACGACAGCGTCTCCTCATCCACCCGCAAGGACGGCGGCAACATGGCCGTGCGCACGTTGAACAGGGTTTGCCGGATTGCGCGCGGATCGC
>NZ_JACDCU010000540.1 GCF_013817365.1 Methylibium sp.
GAGTAAAACTCGGCCACTTTGGCCCTTTTCTGGCGACAGGGAGGGCGTGGGCATATTCACCGTGGAGCTTTATCGGAAGGTGCGTCTCGCCTGTCGGGACGGCATGAGCGAGCGCGCGGCGGCGCGCCATTTCGGGATCTCGCGCGAGAGCGTGAAGAAGATGCTGAGCTTCTCGGCGCCGCCGGGATACCGGAGATCCGCACCGGTCAGGCGGCCGAAGCTGGACGGGTTCACCGAGATCATCGACCAGTGGTTGCGGGAGGATCTCGGCCAGCGCGCCAAGCAGCGCCACACCGCGAAGCGGGTGTTCGAGCGGTTGCGGGATGAGCATGCGTTCACCGGCGGCTACACCATCGTGAAGGACTACATCCGCGAGCATCGCCGGCGCAGCCGGGAGATGTTCGTGCCGCTGCATCATCCGCCCGGCCACGCCCAGGCCGACTTCGGCGAGGCGACCGTGGTGATCGGCGGCGTCGAGCGGACGGCGCATTTCTTCGCCTTCGACCTGCCGCACAGCGACGCCGGCTTCGTCCGCGCCTATCCGGCGGCGACGGCCGAGGCCTGGGTCGACGGTCACGTCCACGCCTTCGCCTTCTTCGGCGGCGTGCCGCAGTCGGTGCTCTACGACAACGACCGCTGCCTGGTGGCGCGCATCCTGCCCGACGGGACGCGCAAGCGGGCCACGCTCTTCAGCGGGTTCCTGTCGCATTACCTGATCCGCGACCGCTACGGGCGCCCGGGCAAGGGCAACGACAAGGGCGCCGTCGAGGGTCTGGTCGGCTGGGCGCGGCGGACCTTCATGGTTCCGCTGCCGCGCTTTGCCTCCTGGGAGGACTTCAACGACTGGCTCGAGGCGCAATGCCGCAAGCGCCAGGCGGATATCCTGCGGGGCCATGCCGAGACGATCGGCGAACGGCTGGCGCGGGATCTGGCGGCGATGGTGGACCTGCCGGCCGCGCCGTTCGATGCCTGCGACCAGACCACCGGGCGGGTGAGCTCGCAAGCGCTGGTGCGCTACAAGACCAACGACTACTCCGTGCCGGTCGCCTATGGCCACCGCGATGTCTGGGTGCGCGGCTATGTCGATCAGGTGGTGATCGGCTGCGGCGGAGACATCATCGCCCGCCACCCTCGGTGCTACGACCGCGAGGACATGATCTTCGACCCGGTGCACTACCTGCCCCTGCTCGAGAAGAAGATCGGCGCGCTGGATCAGGCCGCTCCTCTGGCCGAATGGGACCTGCCCGCCGAGTTCCGGACCCTGCGCCGGCTGATGGAGGCGCGGATGATCAAGGCGGGTCGCCGCGAGTATGTGCAGGTGCTGCGGCTGCTGGAGACCTTCGAGCTCGACGACCTGCATGTCGCGGTGAAGACCGCGCTCCGCATGGGCGCCGTCGGCTTCGACGCCGTCAAGCACCTGGTGCTGTGCCAGGTCGAGAAGCGGCCGCCCAGGCTCGACCTCGACGTCTACCCCTACCTGCCGCGGGCCGACGTCGGCAGGACCTCGGCGGCGAGCTACATGTGCCTGGTGTCGGCCGGTGCGGCATGACGGAAGCCCCCGAGATCCTGCTCGCCCATCATCTCAAGACGCTGAAGCTGCCGACGTTCCTGCGGGAATACGACAAGCTGGCCCGCCACTGCGCCGCCGAGGGGCTCGACCACGTGCGGTTCCTCGCCCGGCTGGTGGAGCTGGAGCTGATCGACCGCGAGCGGCGGATGATCGAGCGCCGGATCAAGTCGGCGAAATTCCCTGCGGTAAAAAGCCTCGACAGCTTCGACTTCAAGGCGATCCCGGCGCTCAACAAGATGCAGGTGCTCGAGCTGGCCCGCTGCGAATGGATCGAGCGGCGCGAGAACGTCATCGCTCTCGGCCCGAGCGGCACCGGCAAGACGCATGCAGCCCTCGGGCTCGGCCTGGCCGCCTGCCAGAGAGGCCTCTCCGTCGGCTTCGTCACCGCCGCCGCCCTCGTGCACGAACTGATTGAAGCCCGCGACGAACGCCGGCTGCTGCGGCTGCAGAAGCAGATGGCGAACCACAAGCTTCTGATCATCGACGAGCTCGGCTTCGTTCCCCTTTCCAAGACCGGCGCCGAACTGCTGTTCGAATTGATCAGCCAACGCTACGAGCGCGGCGCCACGCTGATCACCAGCAACCTGCCCTTCGACGAATGGACCGAAACCTTCGGCTCCGAGCGCCTCACCGGCGCGCTGCTCGACCGGCTGACCCACCATGTCACCATCCTTGAGATGAACGGGGACAGCTACCGACTCGCCCAGAGCCGGGCTCGAACGATCCCGGCGAAGCCCTGATCCCAAACAACCCGATTGGCCTTTCAGGCCAACGCGCCTTGGCACACGCCAGCTATCTGGCGAGCGCGCGTG
>NZ_JACDCU010000541.1 GCF_013817365.1 Methylibium sp.
AGAGCAGCGCGCCTTCGGCCTGCGCGTGAACGCCGCCGTCGAGCACCTCGATCCCGAACTGCACAACGCCAGCGGCAAGCGTCACCTTCTGGCGCTGGCCGGCGACTGGCGCCTTTCGCCCGACACGTTGATCGAAGCCGCGATCGAAACCAGCCGGCGCAGCCAGCCGAGCCAACCTGGCTTCAGCCTGCTCGGTGATCGCGTTCCCGATGCGAACGACATCGATCCGCGCATCAACCTGAACAACCAGCCGTGGTCGCAGCCGGTTGTCTTCGCCGGGCGCTACGCGAGCTTGCGACTCACGCAAAAGCTGAGTCCGGACTGGCGTGCCGTCGTACACGCCGGCACGCAGCGGCTGACCACCGACGATCGGCTTGCGTTTCCCTTTGGATGCAGCGCCGAGACCAACTTCGACCGCTATTGCAGTGACGGGTCCTTCGATCTCTATGACTATCGCAGCGAGAACGAGCGCAGAACCACCGACGCGATCGACGCGAGCGTTCAGGGCCGACTGCAGACCGGCAGGTTCGCGCATGCCTTGAGCGTCGGCGTGCTCCGCAGCCGCTTCGAGGCGAGTCTCCAGGGGCAGGCGTACAACTTCGTTGGACAAGGCACGATCGACGGAACCAGCGTCACGGGCTCAAACCCCAGCCTGGTCTTCGACAACACCAACCTCGACGAGCGCAACACCGACTTCTACCTGCGCGACGCCATCCAGCTCAGCCCCACGGTGAGCTTGTGGCTGGGCCTGCGCCACACGCGGCTCGAGCGCGAGAGCATCACCACCTCGGGCACCGAAGCCACCCGGTACAGACAGAACTTCACCACGCCCTGGCTTGCTGGTAGCTGGACGGTGACGCCAAGCGGGACGCTCTACGCGAGTTGGGGTGAAGGCGTCGAGTCGGAAGCGGTACCGGGGCTTGCGCAGTACCGCAACGCAGGTCAGGCACTGCCTGCACTGAAGAGTCGGCAGACCGAAGTGGGCTTCAAGCATGCGGGCAACGCCGTTTCCTGGAGCGCTGCGGCGTTCGAGATTTCGCGGCCTGCTTACACCGATGTCGGCGATTGCGATGGCGATCCGAACAACTGCGAACGTGCGAGCGACGGCGAAGCCGTGCACCGCGGCCTCGAAGCTCAGGTCCAGACGAGGCTCGGCGCGTGGACGCTGGGCGGCAGCGCTATGCTGCTCAGAGCAAGGCTCGAAGGCAGCGCCGACCCAGCCCTCGAAGGAGGCCGCCCCGCCAACGTTCCCGCGCGCACCTTGCGGCTGTTCGCGAGCCACCGACTGGCCGCCCTGCCCGGCCTCGACACCTACGTCGCGCTCACCGCAGAGAGCGAGCGCAACGTGCGCCCCGGCAAGGGCAGCGCACGCATACCCGGCTGGGCCCGCATCGACATCGGCGCCAGCTACGACCAGCACCTCGCCGGCGGCCAGCGTCTGGTCTGGCGCGCCGGCATCGACAACCTCGCCGACCGTCGTGCCTGGAAGGAAGCGCCCTATCAGTTCGACCACGTGTACCTGTATCCGATGGAGCCCCGCACCTGGCGCCTCTCGGTCACGGCCGACTTGTGAAGCGGCTGCGAGCCTGGCTATAATTTGCGGCTTCGTTCCTCGATAGCTCAGTTGGTAGAGCGCCGGACTGTTAATCCGTAGGTCCCTGGTTCGAGCCCAGGTCGGGGAGCCATAAAAATCAACAGGTTAGCGACGCACGTCGCTAACCTGTTTGTCTTTCTGGACCACCGTGTCCGACTCGTGTCCGAAATTTCTAGCAGGATGAGCCTGCCCCCGAAAAACGTACTTCATAGCTGAGCTGAGAATGTCAGAGATGGAGCACGAGAGATGAGCAAGAAAGACGAGATCAAGCACCGGGCGAGGTACACGCTGGAGTTCAAGCTGGAGGCGGTGCGGCTGGTCAAAGGCGGTCAGGAGATGGCGGTGACGGCGCGGGTGTTGAACATCCCGAAAGCGACGCTGGGCAACTGGGTGCGGCTGGCTGAGAAGGGCGATCTGCAGGGGGCTGGAGAGCGGCCGGTGAGTGTCGAGCAGATGGAGCTGGCCAGGTTGCGAGCCGAACTTGCGCGGGTGAAGATGGAGCGGGACATCCTAAAAAAAGCGACGGCGTACTTTGCAAAGGATTCGCTGTGAAGTACGCCTGGATCGCCAGGAACATCGTGATGTGGCCGGTCACGCTGATGTGCGACGTGCTGGGCGTGAGCGCCAGCGGCTACTTCGAGCATCGACGCCGCAGCCGCACCGACAAGCCCAGCCAACCCGGCGCTGGGCGCGTGAGCAACGAAGCGCTGCTGGCGCACATCCGCGCCATTCATGCCGAGGTCAGGCACGAGTATGGCTGGCCGCGGGTGTGGAAGGAGCTGCTCGCA
>NZ_JACDCU010000542.1 GCF_013817365.1 Methylibium sp.
AAAGAAGCGGCCGGGCGCGCCATCGACGACATCGTCAGGCTGATCGTCGTGTTCCTGCTGCAGACCGTGGTGCTGCCCTTGCTGCTGCTGTGGGGGTTGCTGCGCCTGGGCCGCGCACTGTGCGAAGCGCCCGCCGCGCCGCGCTCCTGAAGCCGGCGCGCAGCCGGCTCCGTTCAATCCACGCCGGCCGCTTGCTTGGCGCGCATCTTGGCGCTCACGTACGCGCCGTGCGGGATGTGGAGCAGGTCGGACACCCTGCGCATCAGGTGGTTCTCGTGGGCGCTGAGCTGGCCGTCGGCATAGGCCACGCGCCACATGTGCTCGATCATGCGCACCTTCTGCTCCATGCCGAACTCGGCATTGATCTTCGAAGTGAAGCCGAAGTAGTCGGTGGCGTCGCGCGAAGCCTGCTCGGCAAGTTCGAGCAGGCGCGCCACCTCGTCGTCAGCCAGCGCGAACTTGTCGCGCAGCGCACCGATGACGGCTTGCCGCTCGGCCGTGCTCAGGTCCGGGTCGGCCCGCATCACCTCGACGAGCAACACGGCCGTGGCCAGCTGAAGCGTGTGTTCCGCGCTTTCCGGCACTTGCGCCGGCGCGGCCGGCATCAGGGAATCGAACAGGTCCTTGAGGTTTCTCAGCATGGTCGGGTGGGTTCGTGAGGCTTCAGCGCACCGTGTAGTCGCGCTCTTGCATGCATGCCAGCGTGGCGCGGTGGAAAACATCGGCCCGGGCGATCGCCCCCGGTTGCCCCAGCGCCCAGCGATTGCAGTCGTGCAGGTCGGCTTCGGTCCGCGCGGCGCTCTGGCCGCGGCGCGGATCGAAGACCGGATCGGGCGGGCCCTTGGCCAGGGGTTGAGGCGGCCGCTCGGTGGGGAGCTCCCGGTAGACAACGGGCGGCGGCAGCACCATGCCGTAGCCGGGGTAGCCCCAAGGTGTCCACGGCGCACCGTAGCCATAGCCATAGCCGCCTGAGCCGACGCCAATGCCGATGCTCACACCGCCGCGCGAGCGGCCGGGGTGTCGGTGGCCGGGATGGCCGCGGCTCCAATGGCCGGCGTGATGCTGGTCGTTGTAGCCGGGGCCATGACCGCCGTGGCGGCCGCCCGCCTGCGCCGGACCAGTCGCACTCGCCAGCAACAAGGAGAGCGCCACGCAGGCGGCGCCGGCGAGTGCGTGGTTCGCGGTGATGATGCTCATGGGAAACCTCTGTCTGCAACAAGACGGTGCTGGCCGCCCTCGGCGCGCTGGTTCTTCGCGCCGCAGAAACCATAGCCTACGCCGACGCTCCGACGCGCTGGCCCCTGCGTGCGCGCAGCCGTGTTGCCGGCAAGGTGGCGCGGCTCGCCAGGCTGTCGGTCCAGAGTGGCTCGGGTCCACACCGCCACGTCCCGGGCCGCCACCCTCCCCGAGCGGCACGAAAGCTCGAGCTTCAAGACGTGATGAACCGCGGCCCGACGACTCCGATCGATTCGCGGATCTTGTCCACCATGGCGGAGCCCGCATGCGCAGAGAACACGAGTTCGTGAGTCGCACGCGTCATGCCCACGTAGAGCAGGCGCATCTCCTCGTCCGGGGGCTCGCCCCTGTGCGGCATCGCCTGCAGCCCCGCGATGAACACCACGGAAAACTCCAGGCCCTTGGAGCTGTGCAGGGTCAGCACCTTGACGCAGGGCACGGCCCAGTCTTCCCGGCGCAAGGGACCGGACGCCATGCTCGCGCCGCGCAGCCCGCGCCGGGCCAATGCGCGCTCGAAGGCCGACATCCGGGCGCGGGTGCGCGTGAGGATGGCCATTTCCTCGAGGCCGCGCCCGTCGCATGCGCGCGCACGATGCGATCGGCGACCAGCTCGGCCTCTTCTTGCTCGCTGCCCGCCTCGATCAGGACCGGCATGGGCCCTCGCCGCCCTGCGGTGCTGGGCTGAACGCGCTGCATGTCCTCGGGCAGGGCGCTGTCTTGCAGGAGCAGGGCCTGCGCACAGTGAACCGCCAGCGCGAGGACCTCTGCCGTGTTGCGGTAATTGAGCCTGAGGATGCTCGTGCGGCCGACGGCCTCGATGCCGACGCTGGCGAAGTTGAACCGCCGGCGCTTCTTCTGGTAAATGGACTGCACGTCGTCGTACAGCACAAGCATCGACTTCGAGCTCGGGTTGACCATGCGGGCCGCGAGCTGCAGCCAGGCGTCCTCGAAGTCATGCGCCTCGTCGATCAGGAGCGCGGTGTACTGCCCCCCTGGCACCAAGCCGGTTTCCACGGCGCGCGACACCGTGCGCACGAGCTGAGGGTAGTACTCGTCCGCATTTCGTCGATCGGCCGGGACCGTCAACTGGTAGGCGCGCACCAGTTCTCCACACCACGAGTGAAACGTCCTCACCACCACGC
>NZ_JACDCU010000167.1 GCF_013817365.1 Methylibium sp.
ACCATGCTGCGCGTCGGCAACCTGCAGCGCTCGGTCGATTTTTACACCGGCGTGCTCGGCATGCAGTTGCTGCGCACCACCGAGCGGCCGGAACAGAAGTACAGCCTCGCCTTTCTAGGCTACGGCACGAATCCCGAGCACGCCGAAATCGAGCTGACCTACAACCACGGCGTCGATGCCTACGATCTCGGCAGCGCCTATGGCCACATCGCCATCGGCGTGCCCGACGTGGCGGGCACCTGCGCTTCGGTGCGCGAGCGGGCCGCCGCCCTCGGTGGAGCAATCACCCGCGAGCCGGGGCCGGTGAAAGGCGGCGACACCGTGATCGCCTTCATCACCGATCCCGACGGCTACAAGATCGAGTTGATCGAGAAGCCCTGACAGGGCAAGGCCGAAGCAGCGCCCGTTTTCCCGGCGTTATTGCGCGCGCCGGTGCGGCGGCAATCTTGACAATGGCGGGTCCGAGCCGCACTCTCATTGCCATGCTGATCCCCCCCGACGGTCCCTCGACGACATCGACGACGCTGACCTCGGCGGCCTGCTCGCCGTCCGAAGGGGTCGTGCTCGCGGCCCCCGTTCGTGATCCGCAAGCCTTGCTGGCCGGCACCCTCGCCCGGCTTCACGCGACGCAGGACCTGTGGGTGTTCGGTTACGCCTCGCTGATTTGGCGCCCCGAGTTCAATGCCTGCGAACAGCGTCTGGCGCGTGTGCACGGTCACCACCGTGCGCTGCGCATGACCTCACGTATCAACCGCGGCACACCGCAGCAGCCCGGGCTCGTGTTCGCCCTGGTGGCTGGCGGCTCCTGCCAGGGCATGGCTTACCGCGTCGAGCGCTCGCGCGCCGACGCCGAACTGCGGCGCCTGTGGGAGCGTGAAATGCCGAGCGGCGTGTACGACCCGAAGTGGCTGCAATGCCAGACCCCACAGGGTCCCGTCAGCGCGCTGGCCTTCACGCTGAGCAAGCGCAGCCCCAACTACACGGGAGAAATCGACGAGGATGCGCTCGTGCGCATCCTGCGCCACGCCCGCGGCCGCTTCGGCAGCACGCTCGACTATCTGGTGGAAACCGCCCGCTGCCTGCACCGGCACGGCATTTGCGATCACGCCGTCGAGCGGCAGCTCGCGCTGGCTCGGCGACACGGTCTGGCGGTCTGAGCCGGTTCGGCTTCGGCGCAAGGCGTTGTTGCGTGTGCCGCCAGCGCTGTCAACCGCCCTCGAGTTCACCGCTGTTCCGGGCGTGCAGCGCGTGCAGCACCGCCAAATCGTCGGCGGTGTCCAGATCGAGGAGTACGCCAGCGTCGTCCACTTCGACACCTTGAGCCGCATGGCGCGCGACCACGCCGCGCGCGCCTTCGTCGCTGCGCAATGCGGCTAGTTCTGCATACAGCTCGGCGCGAAACCCGACCGGGTGCCCACGCTGGCCTCGGTACTGCGCATAGACAATCGGATGCTCGCCGAGTGCCGCAGCCACCGCACGCAGGCTGGCCGAATGCGCCAGCGGCATGTCGCCCGGCAGCACCAGCCAACCCGGCGCTTGCGGTCTCGAAGAGACGCCCGCAGCGATGGAGTGGCCCATGCCGCAGGAAAGCGGCGCGTAGGTGTCGCCCTCGACCAACAGCACGATGTCGCGGGCGGCAGCCTCAGCCGAGACGATGGAAAGCAAGGCCGGGATCGTCACGACCACGAACGGAAGGCCACTCCGCCGTACGGCGGTCAGGGTGCTGCCGAGCACGGTCGTGGAAGCGAACTTCTGAGCCAGCTTGTGTCCGGCCGTGGGCGTTCCGGCGGCAAAGCGCGAACCGCTGCCGGCAGCGAGCACGACCACCACGGGTTGCGATATCACGGTGATTCCTGGCCTCGTCGAACAAGGGCGCCCTTGCAGCGCCGTTCGCATGCTCCCATGAACCCGTGGACGGCGCGAGCTGCGGGCGCCCCCCGGCGCGCTGTAGCGAAGCACGCGAGCCCTACACTTTTGCCCATGAACCAGAACATCGCCGATCTGCGCAAGAGCTACGAACAGGACGAACTCGACGAGGCACAGTCCGAGCCCGATCCGCTGGCGCAGTTCGAGCACTGGCTGGCGCAGGCGCTGAAGGCCGAGCTGCCTGAGCCGAATGCGATGACGCTGGCGACCGTGGGTGCCGAAGGCCGGCCATCGACGCGCGTGGTTCTGATCAAGGGGCTCGATGCGCGCGGCATCGTCTGGTACACGAACTACGAAAGTCGCAAGGGCATCGAGCTGGCCGCGCATCCGTTCGCAGCGCTGCAGTTTCACTGGGTCGAGCTCGAACGCGTGGTGCGCATCGAAGGCCGGGTGGAGAAAACCAGCGCCGAAGACTCGGATGCCTACTTCCACAGCCGTCCGCTCGACTCGCGCCTCGGCGCCTGGGCCTCGCCACAAAGCCGTGTGATCCCGTCACGCACGGTGCTGGTGACCGGCGCGGCCAAGGCGGCCGCCCGCTTTCTGGGTCAGCCGCCCCGGCCGCCGCACTGGGGCGGCTTTCGTTTGATTCCCGAGCGCTGGGAGTTCTGGCAGGGCCGCCGGAGCCGTCTGCACGACCGGCTGCGCTACACGCAGCAGCCAGAGGGCGGCTGGCTGCGCGAGCGGCTGGCGCCTTAAACGCGCCGGAGCAAAGCGCTCAGAAGCTCACGCGCAACCCCGCGCTGAGCGATCGGCCTGGCAACGGTGCGAGTTCTCGCACGGTCGCTATCGAGCCGGCGTTGAAGGCCAGCTCGTCCGTCGCGTTGTCGAGCCGCACGAACAGCAGTGCATCGCTCATGCCGACGGTGAGCCGCTTGCTGACCGCGAGGTTCAGCAGCGTGTACGCCGGCGTCCTCTCGTCGTCCGCCGGCACGCGGCTCTGGCGCTGAGCGCGCACCACGTCGCCGCGCAGCGTCCAGCCGGCCAGGCTGTACGCCGCACCCAGGCGCAGGCGCAGCGGCGCGATGCGCGGCAGCGGCTCGCCGGTGCTGCGGTTGTCGGCGCGCAGCGCGTCGAGCTGGGCCTCGAGGTCGAGGCTGCCTTCGGCGTCGATGGCTCGCCATGCCCCTTCGAGTTCGATCCCCTGCAAGCGCGCCTTCACGCCTTCGAAGGCGTAGACCGGGAAGCTGTCGCCCTCGTCGCTGACGAAGTCGGCCTCACTGCTGCGCAGCAGCGCGATGTAGTTCGAGAAGCGGCTGACGAAGGCGCCGGCGCGCAGCCGGTGGGCGCCGGACTTCCACTCGAGCGCCACGTCGAGATTGCCGCCGCGCTCGAGATCCAGGTCGGCGTTGCCGCGCTCGAACGCGGACGTGGCGAGGTGAACGCCGTTGGCGTAGAGCTCGTAGCTCGCAGGCGCCCGCTCCGTGTAGGCGAGGTTGCCGGTGGCTTGCCAGCCGCTGCCCCAGCTCGCCGCCAGGTCCCAGACGCCGCCCAGCGCCGCGCTGGTGGCAGTGAAGCGCCGGTCCTGGGCGTCACCGAACTTCGGCTCGCTCGGGTCGGCGTCGCCGCTCGACTCGATGCGGCTGCGCTCGACGCGAGCCCCGAAGCTCAGCCGCGAGGCGCCGGCCAGGGCCAGTTCCTCGTGGACGAAGAGCGCCCACTGCCGGGTCTCGGTGTTCGGCACGAAGGCCTCCTCGCCGAGTGCCTCGAATTTCGCGCGCTCGCCCTGCAGACCGAACACGCCCTTCAGGCCGCCCAGCGGCGCGTGCTCCAGCTCGATGCGGCCGTCCTCGCCCTTGTTGCTGAAGGTGGTGCCGACCTCGCCCGTGCCCTCCACTTCCTCGTGCTCGTAGTCGGTGGACTGCAAGCGCGCGCGCACCGTGCGGATCGCGCCGCCGAGCTCGCGCCACTCGCCGGCCAGCGCGAACTTGTCGCGCTGCATGCGGATGAGCACGTCCTCTTCGGCAACGATGCCGTAGTCGTTGCGGTAGGTGTCGACCGAGGCACCGAGAT
The DNA here is from genome assembly GCF_013817365.1 of Methylibium sp. Lineage (GTDB taxonomy): Bacteria > Pseudomonadota > Gammaproteobacteria > Burkholderiales > Burkholderiaceae_C > Methylibium. The sequence continues at coordinate 3,937 of NZ_JACDCU010000167.1, forward strand.
AGCCCTGGCCCCACACCATCGAGCCGCCGAGCGCGCCGCCTTCGGCATCGCTGGCCGAGTTGACGATGCGGTCGCGACGCTCGCTGCCGCCGCCTTCGACCGGGCGGTCGAAATCCGGCACGCGCAGATCCTCGGTGCGGCGTTTGAAGGCGTCGGCATGCAGCACGAAGCCACGGCCGCCCGGGCCGCTCGCGCCATTGCCGGCTTCGATCAAGGCGCCTGCCGAGCGCGCGCGCGCCGCACCGCCGCCGCGCAGTTCGAGGGCGCCGGCGTGGCCTTGCAGCGCCGACTTCGGAATGCGGTTGTCGATCGCGTTGACCACCCCGCCGATCGCGCTGCCGCCGTACAGCAGCGCAGCCGGGCCGCGCAGCACTTCCAGGCGCTCGACCACCAGCGGCTCGATCGGCACCGCATGGTCGAAGCTGAGCGCGGACGCGTCGAGCGTCGCGCCACCGTTGCCGAGCACGCGGATGCGCTCGCCGTCCTGGCCGCGAATCACCGGCCGGTTGGCGTTGGGGCCGAAGTAGCTCGACGAAACGCCGGGCAGGCCGGACAAGGTCTCGCCCAGGCTGCTGCCCCGGCGCAGCACGAGGCCGGGGCCAGTCAGCACGCTGGCGGGTGTCGCGAGGCTGTCGCTGCCGAGCGGGTTGCCGGTGATCACCACCGGGGGCAGTGCCGCAGGCGGGGTCGACTGCGCGAGTGCCGGCAGTGCTGCGGCCAGCGCACACAGGCAGCCGGCATTCAGCGCGTTGAGGGTGAAGGGCGATGCGGGGCGCAGGACGGCGCCCCCGGTGTTTCGAAGGAAGGTGGGCATGAAGGTGTCCGCGGAAAAGCGGGTTCCGTGAAGGAGAGCGGGGCGCGGGACGCGGCCGCCGGCTGCAACGGGCAGCTAGGGCGCACCGCGGCGAACGCAGGCGCCGCCGCGTCAAGGCGCGCCTGTCAGGCAGCGAGGATCAGGCGGCGATCGGCGGCGGCCCGCGTGCCCGGTAGGCCAGGCAGATGGCACCGTTCGGGGCCATGCCCCGCCACACGCCAGCAGCGCCGGACAGCGGCAGTTCGGTGGTGAGCTCGGCCACGGCGAGCGCCAGATCGCCCAGCGAGAGCTGGTCGAACAGTTGGCACGCGTCGTCCTGCTGCTCGTGGCCGAACAGCGCGCTCCAGTCGTGGCCCGCCTCCTCATGGCCCGCCGCCACCTCAGGCAACGCGGGGAACGCGCCATGCGAGAAGCCACGGCCGTAGCGGTGGTCACGACCGTGGTCATGCGCGTGGGCATCGGCGAGCGCCCCGGTCTGCGGGTGCAGGGCGCGGTGCGCCTGCCCCAGGGTTTGCAGGCCGAGCAGCGCGAACACGAGCAGCGCCGCCAGCCAACGGCCGGGGCGGTAACGGAGCAGCGGAGACAGCGGCGGCGGCATCAGTCGGGTGCGGGAAACGCGACCCGGCAGTATCCGCTGCCGGTGCGACTCAGTGAGCGGCACGGCAACACTCGGGCTCGCGGTCACCAGGGGTCAGCGCAACGGCTGCGGCGTGGCAGCGTGGGGCGAAGCCTCAGGCGCGCCGTCGCGCGGCGAAGGTCTTGCGGAATTTCTCCAGCTTGGGCGCGACGACGAAGGCGCAGTAGCCCTGTTCCGGGTTCCGGGCAAAGTAGTTCTGGTGGTAATCCTCGGCAGGCGAGTAGTTCGCCTCGGGCAGCACTTCGGTGACGATCTTGCCGCGCACCCCGCCGCTGGCGGCGAGTTCGGCGATCACCTCATGGGCGATGCGGGCCTGCTCGGCGTCGTGCGTGTAGATCCCCGAGCGGTACTGGGTGCCGGCGTCGTTGCCCTGGCGGTTCAAGGTGGTCGGGTCGTGGGTGACGAAGAAGATCTCGAGCAGCTCCCGAAAACCGATGCGCTGCGGGTCGAACTGCACGCGCACCACCTCGGCATGGCCGGTCGTGCCGCTGCAGACCTGCTCGTAGCTCGGACTCGGCACGTGGCCGTTGCAATAGCCGGACTCGACCGCCACGACGCCTTCGACATCGAGGAAGACGGTCTCGGTGCACCAGAAGCAACCTCCCCCCAGCGTGGCGGTCTGTGTGGGAACTGCGCTCATGGGATCTCCTGGGAAAGAGGGGCCGGATCGGCCCGACGCCGGTAGTCGGAATCGGTGTTGCGGCCCTTACAGGTCGGCAAGCATCGGTATTGCACCACCTCCGGCAAGCCCCTGATGCCGACCGCCGGCCGCAGCCTTGAAGGCCGTTGCGCGCCCGGGCCGCGTGCTCGGGCGCGGCGGCCACAATGCCGGCCACCGCCACCGGACCGCGCATGCCCGCTCTAGAAAGCTTCAAGCCCATCCTGACCGCGCTGGTCCTGCCGCCGGTCCCCTGGCTGCTGTTGATGCTGGTCGGCGGCCTGCTCGTCCTCAGGAGACGCCGGCTCGGCGCCGTGCTGCTTGGCCTGGGCGCCGCGATGATCTGGCTGAGCGCCTGCCCAGGCAGTGGCCGCTGGCTGCAGCAGGCCTTGCTCACTGTGCCGCCCCCGCTGGGCGAAAGCGAACTCGCGGGGTTGAGACAGGAACGCAACGCCGCTGCAACGACTGCCACTGCCATCGTCGTGCTGGGCGGAGGGCGGGTCTTGAACGCACCGGAGAGCGGCACCAGCGACCTCAAGACGCCTTCACTGGAGCGGCTGCGCTACGGCATCAGGCTCGCGCGCGAAACCGGCCTGCCGCTCGCTTTCAGCGGGGGCACGGGCTGGGCTGCGCGCGTGGAGAGCGGCGCCTCGGAGGCCGAGATCGCACGACGCATTGCCCTGCGTGACTTCCGGCATCCGGTCACCTGGCTCGAGACCGCATCGCGCGACACGCAGGAGAACGCGCAACTCAGCGTGCCCTTCCTGAAAGCCGCCGGTATACGCCACATCGTGTTGGTGACGCACGCCTTGCACATGCCACGCGCCTTTCATGAGTTCGAGCAGGCAGCCGCTGGCCGTCTGCGAATCACCGCGGCCCCGATGGGCTACTTCGAGGGCTTCCAGGGCAGCGTTTTCGACTGGCTGCCGAGCGCGGACGGCTTCGAGCAGGTGCGGCTGGTGCTGCGCGAGCGGCTGGGCCTGATCGTCGCATCGGTCCGCCCAAATTAAAAACCCCTCCCGACCATCACGGTGGGAGGGGCGAGGTGGTATGTCCACCTTGGGAGCTCCGGAGAGAATTGGTCCGGGGATCCTGCTGCGCAGAGACTGCGCCGCTGATTTGCCTGCATTGCAGGCAAGGCAAGACTATCAGGCAAGCCGGCGAGATGCCAGAGTCATGCTGCTATGAGGGGCGGCGCGGCGATTGAGCCAGCAGCTTGACAACGAGCCAGCCAAGATTCTTGCCGAACACCGAACGGTCAGGCCTTGTGCGCCACGCCGGCCGCCATCACCGTGTCGAAGGCCGCTGCAACGCGCAGCTCCACCGCCGCATCCATCTTGATCGGCCGGCCCCATTCGCGCTGCGTCTCGCCGGGCCATTTGCTGGTGGCGTCCAGCCCCATCTTGCCGCCCAGGCCGGACACCGGCGAGGCGAAGTCGAGGTAGTCGATCGGCGTGTGTTCGACCAGCGTCGTGTCGCGCACCGGGTCCATCCGGGTGGTGATGGCCCAGACCACATCGGGCCAGTGGCGGATGTCCACGTCGTCGTCGGTCACGACGATGAACTTGGTGTACATGAACTGGCGCAGGAAGCTCCAGATGCCGAACATCAGCCGCTTGGCGTGGCCCGGGTAGGCCTTGCGGATCGAGACGATCGCCATGCGGTAGCTGCAGCCCTCGGGCGGCAGATA
>NZ_JACDCU010000543.1 GCF_013817365.1 Methylibium sp.
CCAGCTCGGTCGCGGCGCTGCTCGAAGGCATCGGCTCCGGCGCGGTGAGCAACCCGGTGGCCGACGTGGCCGAGGCCGAGCTCATCTTCCTGATCGGCGCCAACCCGACCGTCAACCACCCGGTGGCCGCGACCTGGCTCAAGAACGCCGTCGATCGGGGTGCGAAGCTCGTCATCTGCGACCCGCGCACCAACGCGCTCACGCGGCGCGCCACATGGCACCTGCAGTTCCGTCCTGACACCGACGTGGCGCTGCTCAACGGCCTGCTGCACGTCATCATCGACGAGGGGCTGGTCGATCAGGCCTTCGTGACTGCCCGGGTCAACGGCTACGAGGCGCTCAAGGCGGCGGTGGCCGAAGCCACGCCGGAGCGCATGAGCGAGATCTGCGGCATCGACGCCGACACCCTGCGCGCGGTGGCGCGCGCCTTCGCGACCGCCAAGTCGTCCATGATCCTGTGGGGCATGGGCATCAGCCAGCACGTGCACGGCACCGACAACGCGCGGGGCCTGATCGCCCTGTCGCTGCTCACCGGCCAGATCGGCCGTCCCGGCACTGGGCTGCACCCGTTGCGCGGCCAGAACAACGTGCAAGGGGCGAGCGACGCCGGGCTGATCCCGATGATGCTGCCGAACTACCAGCGCGTCACCAGCGAGGCGGTGCGCGCGCAGTTCGAGGCACTGTGGAGTACGTCGATCGACGCCAGGCCGGGCCTCACCGTCGTGGAGATCATGCACGCCGTCACCGACGGCGCCATCCGCGGCCTGTACGTCGAAGGCGAGAACCCGGCGATGAGCGACCCCGATCTGGCGCATGCGCGCAAGGCGCTGGCCATGCTGGAGCATCTGGTGGTGCAGGACATCTTCGCCACGGAAACCGCGATCCTGGCCGACGTGGTCCTGCCCGCTTCGGCGCAGCCCGAGAAATGGGGCACCTACACCAACACAGACCGGCTCATCCAGATCGGCCGACCGGCCCTGACGCCGCCGGGCGATGCGCGCCAGGACCTGTGGGCGATCGAGCAGATCGCGCGCCGACTGGGCGCCGGCTGGAACTACTGGCGCAAAGAGGACGGCGACGGCCGGCAGGCCGCCGAAGCGCCGGTGGCTCGCGTGTTCGAGGAGATGCGCGGCGTGATGGAGCCGCTGGCCGGCGTGCCGTGGTCGCGCCTGGTGCGCGAAGACGCGGTGGTCACCCCCGCGCAGCGCGAGGACGAGCCGGGCCAGAGCGTCGTCTTCATCGAGAACTTCCCCACCAAGGACGGCCGTGCCACGGTCGTGCCCACGGCGTTCCGACCCGGCGCCGAGCAGGTTGACGCCGAATACCCCTTCGTGCTCACGACCGGCCGCGTGCTGGAGCATTGGCACACCGGTGCAATGACGCGCCATGCCAGCATGCTCGACGCCATCGCGCCCGAGGCGCTGGTCTCGCTGCATCCGGACGATGCCCAGGCGCTCGGTGCGCGGCATGGCCAAGTGGTGCAGCTCGCCACTCGCTGGGGAGCGGTGCAGGCGCGCGCCCAGGTCAACTCCGACGTGCAGCGCGGCCAGGTGTTCCTGCCGTTCGCTTTCTGGGAAGCCGCGGCCAACAAGCTGACCGGCGACGCACTGGACTCGGTGGCCAAGATTCCGGGCTTCAAGGTCACGGCGGTCAAGGTCACGGCGGTGGTCTGAGAGTGATGCAGGCCCGCTGAGAACAGGCAGACTCGTCGCCGCATGGCGCCGGGTCTGCCGCCTTGGCTGCGGCCGTCGGGCTCATCTGCGCGCGCTCACTCTCTCAGTGCGTCACCGCGCGGCGCGCTTGGTTGCGCCCCGGTTGCGGCAACGCTGCTGATGAATCCGCTGCGCCTGCTTCCTCTCAGCGAAAAACGTGTCTTGCGCCGTGCTGATCGAGGCTTCAGTTCGGCTCGATCACGTCGATATTCTCCTCACTGCCGGCGCCTTGCAACGCGCCAGCAGGTCGCTTGCGGGAGCCGCGGCGGCAACCCCGGAGAGATCGAATGAATCTGCTGAACTACCGACTGACCACCCGCATCGCCGCCGGCTTTGCGGCGATGGTCCTGCTGATGCTGGTGCTGGGCGCGACCAGTGTCTGGACCCTGCGCAGCAACACCGCCGAAGCTCAGGCTCTGCTGGCGGCCTCCGCGAGCGCGGCGCTCATGGCCAAGGCGACCGCCTTGCAGCAAACCGCCGACCGCGCGGCACTGCTGATCGGCCTGCTCGTCGGCCTGGCCGCGCTGTTCGGCGCCTGGCTGGGCTGGGCGGTGCGGCGCAGCGTCAAGGCGCCGGTCGAGCAGGTGGTCGAAGCGGTGACGCGCATTGCCAAGGGCGACCTCGTCACCAAGATCAGCTCCACCGGCCGCGACGAGATCGCCTG
>NZ_JACDCU010000168.1 GCF_013817365.1 Methylibium sp.
GAGGTGCGCGACGTGCACCCGACGCACTACGGCCGCGTGTGTCCGATCGAAACGCCGGAAGGCCCGAACATCGGCCTGATCAACTCGCTGGCGCTGTATGCGCAGCTCAACGAGTACGGCTTCCTCGAGACGCCCTATCGCCGCGTGGCCGACGGCACGGTGACCGATCAGATCGATTACCTGTCGGCCATCGAAGAAGGCAAGTACGTGATCGCGCAGGCGAACGCCGGTCTCGACGGCCAGGGCAAGCTCATCGACGAGCTTGTTTCGGCCCGCGAGATGGGCGAGTCGGTGCTGACCACGCCGGAGCGCATCCAGTACATGGACGTGGCTCCCACGCAGATCGTTTCGGTGGCGGCTTCGCTCGTGCCCTTCCTGGAGCACGACGACGCCAACCGCGCGCTGATGGGCGCGAACATGCAACGCCAGGCGGTGCCAGTGCTGCGTCCCGAGAAGGCCTTTGTCGGTACGGGCGTCGAGCGCGTTTCGGCGGTGGACTCGGGCACGGTGGTCACCGCCAAGCGCGGCGGCGTGGTGGACTACATCGACACCAACCGCATCGTGATCCGCGTCAACGACGCGGAGACCGTGGCGGGCGAGGTCGGCGTCGACATCTACAACCTCATCAAGTACCAGCGCAGCAACCAGAACACCAACATCCACCAGCGCCCGATCGTCAAGCGCGGCGACAAGGTGGGCAACGGCGACGTCATCGCCGACGGCGCCTCGACCGACATCGGCGAACTGGCCCTCGGGCAGAACATGCTGGTGGCGTTCATGCCGTGGAACGGATACAACTTCGAGGACTCGATCCTCATCAGCGAGCGGGTCGTTGCCGAAGACCGCTACACCTCGATCCACATCGAGGAGCTGGTGGTGATGGCGCGCGACACCAAGCTGGGCTCGGAAGAAATTACCCGCGACATCCCGAACCTCAGCGAACAGCAGCTCTCGCGGCTGGACGAATCGGGCATCGTCTACATCGGCGCCGAGGTGAACCCGGGCGACGTGCTGGTCGGCAAGGTCACGCCCAAGGGCGAGACCACGTTGACGCCGGAAGAAAAGCTGCTGCGCGCGATCTTCGGCGAGAAGGCCTCCGACGTGAAGGACACGTCGCTGCGTGTCGATCAAGGCACCAACGGCACCGTGATCGACGTTCAGGTCTTCACCCGTGAAGGCATCGTGCGCGACAAGCGGGCGCAGCAGATCATCGACGACGAACTCAAGCGCTTCCGCCTGGACCTCAACGACCAGTTGCGCATCGTCGAGGCCGACGCTTTCGACCGCATCGAGAAGCTCCTCACCGGCAAGCCGGCCAACGGCGGGCCGAACAAGCTCGCCAAGGGTCAGGCGATCGACAAGGACTACCTCGCGAGCGTCGAGAAGTACCACTGGTTCGACATCCGCCCGGCCGACGACGACATCGCCAATCAGCTCGAGAGCATCAAGAACTCGCTCGAGCAGACGCGCCACAGCTTCGACCTGCGCTTCGAGGAGAAACGCAAGAAGCTCACGCAGGGCGACGAACTGCCGGCGGGCGTTCTCAAGATGGTGAAGGTCTACCTTGCCGTCAAGCGGCGCCTTCAGCCGGGCGACAAGATGGCCGGCCGCCACGGCAACAAGGGCGTCGTCTCGAAGATCGTTCCGGTCGAGGACATGCCCTACATGGCCGACGGCACGCCCTGCGACATCGTGCTCAATCCGCTGGGCGTGCCCTCACGGATGAACGTGGGCCAGGTGCTGGAAGTGCACCTGGGCTGGGCGTCCAAGGGCATTGGCCAGCGCATCGGCGACATGCTGCAGCGCGAAGCGAAGATCGCCGAAGTGCGCAAGTTCCTCGACGATCTCTATAACAAGTCGGGCGGTAAGACGGAAAACCTCGCTGCGCTCAGCGACGAAGAGGTGACCGAGATGGCCGGCAACCTCGCGCAGGGCGTGCCCTTCGCCACACCGGTCTTCGACGGTGCGGCCGAGAGCGAGATCCGCGCGATGATGCACTTGGCTTATCCCGACGACATCGCGGCGGTCAAGGGCCTGAACGCCACCCGCACGCAGGCCACCTTGCACGACGGCCGCACCGGAGACGCCTTCGAGCGCCCAGTGACGGTGGGCTACATGCATGTCCTGAAGCTGCACCACCTGGTGGACGACAAGATGCATGCCCGCTCGACCGGCCCGTACAGCCTGGTGACCCAGCAGCCGTTGGGGGGCAAGGCGCAGTTCGGTGGCCAGCGCTTCGGCGAAATGGAGGTCTGGGCTCTGGAAGCCTACGGCGCGAGCTACGTGCTGCAGGAAATGCTCACCGTGAAGTCCGACGACGTGAACGGGCGCACCAAGGTCTACGAAAACATCGTCAAGGGCGAGCACGCCATCGAGGCCGGCATGCCGGAATCGTTCAACGTGCTGGTGAAGGAAATCCGTTCGCTCGGCATCGACATCGAGCTCGAGCGCAACTAAAGGAGAAGATGCATGAAGGGACTACTCGACCTTTTCAAGCAGTTCACGCCGGACGAACACTTCGACGCGATCAAGATCGGGCTCGCCTCGCCCGAGAAGATCCGTTCGTGGTCGTTTGGGGAAGTGAAGAAGCCCGAGACCATCAACTACCGGACTTTCAAGCCGGAACGCGACGGCCTGTTCTGCGCCAAGATTTTCGGCCCGATCAAGGACTACGAGTGCCTGTGCGGCAAATACAAGCGCCTCAAGCACCGCGGTGTGATCTGCGAGAAGTGCGGCGTCGAGGTCACGCAGACCAAGGTGCGGCGCGACCGCATGGGCCACATCGACCTGGCCGCGCCCTGCGCGCATATCTGGTTCCTGAAGAGCCTGCCGAGCCGCCTGGGCTTGGTGCTCGACATGACCCTGCGCGACATCGAGCGCGTGCTGTACTTCGAGGCCTATGTGGTCGTCGATCCGGGCATGACGGACCTGAAGAAGTTCTCGATCATGACCGAGGACGACTACGACACCAAGAAGCGCGAGCACGGTGACGAATTCGTGGCGCTGATGGGCGCCGAAGGTATCCAGAAGCTGCTGTCGGAAATCGACCTCGACGTGGAAGCCGAGCGCCTGCGCGGCGACATGACCGGCTCCGAGCTCAAGGTCAAGAAGAACTCCAAGCGCCTGAAGGTCATGGAGGCCTTCAAGAAGTCGGGCATCAAGCCGCAGTGGATGGTGATGAACGTGCTGCCAGTGCTGCCGCCGGATTTGCGCCCGCTCGTCCCGCTGGACGGCGGCCGTTTCGCAACGTCCGACCTCAACGACCTGTACCGCCGCGTCATCAACCGCAACAACCGCCTGGCACGCCTGCTCGAACTCAAGGCGCCCGAGATCATCGTGCGCAACGAGAAGCGCATGCTGCAGGAGGCGGTGGATTCGCTCCTCGACAATGGCCGTCGCGGCAAGGCGATGACCGGTGCGAACAAGCGCGCGCTCAAGTCGCTGGCCGACATGATCAAGGGCAAGAGCGGTCGTTTCCGCCAGAACCTGTTGGGCAAGCGCGTCGACTACTCGGGCCGTTCGGTCATCGTGGTCGGCCCGACGCTCAAGCTGCACCAGTGCGGCCTGCCCAAACTGATGGCGTTGGAACTCTTCAAGCCTTTCATCTTCTCGCGCCTCGAAGCCATGGGCATCGCGACGACGATCAAGGCGGCGAAGAAGGAAGTGGAATCGGGCACGCCGGTGGTCTGGGACATCCTCGAGGAGGTGATCAAGGAACACCCGGTGATGCTCAACCGCGCACCGACCTTGCACCGCCTGGGCATCCAGGCCTTCGAGCCGGTGCTGATCGAGGGCAAGGCGATCCAGCTTCATCCGCTGGTCTGCGCGGCCTTCAACGCCGACTTCGACGGCGACCAGATGGCCGTGCACGTGCCGCTGTCGATCGAGGCGCAGATGGAAGCCCGCACGCTGATGCTGGCCTCCAACAACATTCTGTTCCCAGCCAACGGCGAGCCGTCGATCGTGCCGAGCCAAGACGTGGTGCTGGGCCTGTATTACGCGACCCGCGAACGCATCAACGCCAAGGGCGAAGGCCTCATCTTCTCCGACGTGGTCGAGGTGCAGCGCGCACTCGACAACGACATGGTGGAAATCACCACCAAGGTGGCGGTGCGGCTGACCGAGCACATCCTGGACAAGGAGACCGGCGAGTTCACGGTCGAAACCAAACTGGTCGACACGACCGTCGGCCGGGCGCTGCTGTCGGAGATCCTGCCCAAGGGCCTGCCGTTCGCGCACATCAACAAGGCGTTGAAGAAGAAAGAGATCTCGCGGCTCATCAACACTTCCTTCCGCAAGTGCGGCTTGAAGGAGACCGTGGTCCTGGCCGACAAGCTGTTGCAGGCCGGCTTCCGCCTGGCCACGCGCGCCGGCATCTCGATCTCGATCGACGACATGCTGGTGCCGAAGGAAAAGCCCGGCCTGATCCTGCGCGCCGAAAAGGAAGTCAAGGAGATCGAGCAGCAGTACATCTCGGGTCTCGTGACCGCCGGCGAGCGCTACAACAAGGTGGTCGACATCTGGGGCAAGACCGGCGACGAAGTCGGCAAGGTCATGATGAGCCAGCTGGCCAAGCAGAAGGTCACCGACCGCCACGGCAACCAGGTGGATCAGGAGTCGTTCAACTCCATCTACATGATGGCCGACTCTGGTGCACGCGGTTCGGCCGCGCAGATCCGCCAGCTTGCCGGCATGCGCGGCCTGATGGCCAAGCCGGACGGCTCGATCATCGAAACGCCCATCACGGCCAACTTCCGTGAAGGCCTGAACGTGCTGCAGTACTTCATCTCCACCCACGGCGCTCGCAAGGGCCTCGCGGACACGGCGCTGAAGACCGCGAACTCGGGCTACCTGACCCGCCGGCTGGTCGACGTGACGCAGGATCTGGTGGTGATCACCGAAGATTGCGGCACCGACAACGGCATGGCGATGCGCGCCCTGGTCGAGGGCGGCGAGGTGATCGAATCGCTGCGCGACCGCATCCTCGGCCGCGTGACGGCCATCGACGTGCCGCACCCGGAAACGCAGGAAGTGGTCGTGCCGGCCGGGCAGATGCTCGACGAAGACACGCTCGACATCGTCGAGGCGGCCAACGTGGACGAGGTCAAGGTCCGCACGCCGCTCACCTGCCTGACCCGCTTCGGGCTGTGCGCCAAGTGCTATGGCCGCGACCTCGGGCGCGGCGGCTTGGTCAACACCGGTGAGGCCGTGGGCGTGATCGCCGCGCAGTCGATCGGCGAGCCGGGCACGCAGCTTACGATGCGCACCTTCCACATCGGTGGTGCGGCGTCGCGGGCAGCGGTGGCCTCGAGCGTCGAGGCCAAGAGCGACGGCCACATCGGCTTCAACGCGACGATGCGCTACGTGACCAACGGCAAGGGCGACTTGGTGGTGATCTCGCGTTCCGGCGAAATCACCATCTCCGACCAGCACGGCCGCGAGCGCGAGCGCCACAAGGTGCCCTATGGGGCCATCCTCAAGGTCAAGGCCGATCAGCAGCTCAAGGCCGGTACGGCGCTGGCCAATTGGGATCCGCTGACGCGTCCGATCATTACCGAGTTCGCCGGCAAGGCGAAGTTCGAGAACGTCGAGGAAGGCGTGACGGTCGCCAAGCAGGTCGACGAGGTCACGGGCCTGTCGACGCTGGTGGTCATCGACCCGAAGCGCCGCGGTGCCGCCAAGGTGATTCGTCCTCAGGTCAAGCTGCTCGACGCGGCCGGCAACGAGGTCAAGATCCCCGGCACAGACCACTCGGTGACGATCGGTTTTCCGATCGGCTCGCTGGTGCAAATCCGCGACGGCCAGGACCTCGCCCCTGGCGAAGTGCTGGCGCGCATCCCGGTCGAAGGCCAGAAGACGCGTGACATCACCGGCGGCCTGCCGCGGGTGGCCGAGCTGTTCGAGGCCCGTACGCCCAAGGACAAGGGCGCTCTGGCCGAGATGACGGGCACGGTGTCCTTCGGCAAGGAAACCAAGGGCAAGGTGCGCCTGCAGATCACCGACCCGGAAGGCACGGTCTACGAAGAACTGGTGCCAAAGGAGAAGAACATCCTCGTGCATGAGGGCCAGGTGGTCAACAAGGGCGAGTCCATCGTGGACGGTCCGGCCGATCCGCAGGACATCCTGCGTCTGCTGGGCATCGAGGAGTTGGCGCGCTACATCGTCGATGAAGTGCAGGACGTCTACCGTTTGCAGGGCGTGAAGATCAACGACAAGCACATCGAGGTGATCGTTCGCCAGATGCTGCGCCGCGTCCAGATCACCAACTCGGGCGACAGCCACTACATCACCGGCGAACAGGTGGAGCGGGCGTCGCTGCTGGATGCGAACGACAAGTTGCGCAGTGCAGGCAAGATGACGGCCACGCATGCGGACGTGCTGCTGGGCATCACCAAGGCGTCGCTCTCGACCGACTCGTTCATCTCGGCTGCTTCCTTCCAGGAAACGACCCGGGTACTGACCGAGGCCGCGATCATGGGCAAGCGCGACGAACTCCGCGGTCTCAAGGAGAACGTCATCGTCGGCCGCCTGATCCCGGCCGGCACCGGCCTGGCCTTCCACCAGGCCCGCAAGGTCAAGGAAGAGATGGACGATGCCGAGCGCCGCTCGATCGCGATGCAGGAGGCCGAGGAATTGGCCTCGCTGCAGCCGGTGGTGGCCGACGGCAACGGCGAGGATCCGCTGGCCTGAGGCCGGGAATGCCTCGGTCCAAGGGCGGCTTCGGCCGCCCTTTTTCAAGCCTGAGTGGATGCTTCGCAATCAGGCGGCCCGGCGTTCAGCGTGTGCCACGACCGCGGCGTGAGCACGCTGACGCGCCAGGCAGCCGCGCGACGGGCTAGCCGAAGCAGCGCCCTGTCGCGGCTGATCAACCAGGCGCAGCCGCGGTGTATTGCCAGATCGATGAAGACCTGGTCATCTGGGTCGGCACAAAGGAGCCGGCTTCTTGGCGGCTCTTCGGAGTCGGTGCATGCGAATCGGTCCCAGGTGGCAGCTGCGGCTGCGGCATCGGGCTGCCACGGAGCGAAGCACGTCCGCGGCAGCACGAGCTCGAATTCCCGGCGCATCGCCGAGGTGGTGCGCCACAGCAGCGCGCCCGATTCGATTTGCTCGGCCAACAGGGACGTCGCGGGATCACGAAAAACCAGCCAATCGAGCACAGTGTTGGTGTCGAGCACGGCTGTTGGTAAGGGCATGCTGGTCGGTCACCTTGCAGCTGAGGGTCAGCCCGAATATACTCACCGGCTTTTCGGCAGACTCTGCTGCGCTTCTTGCTGGGCGACCAGCTGAAGATATCCGGGCGAAGCCGCCTGGGGATTTTCGGTTCGAGTTCAACTCGATCGAGCCACCCAGCACGGTGCCCGGAAGACCGAGTCACAGTAGCTTCAAACGGGAACAAGTTACCCATGCCAACCATCAATCAGCTCGTGACCAAGGGTCGCAAGACCGAAGTCACGAAGTCCAAGTCGCCGGCCATGCAGGGCGGTCCGCAGCGTCGGGGCGTGTGCACCCGCGTTTACACGACCACTCCGAAGAAGCCGAACTCGGCGCTTCGCAAGGTCGCCAAGGTGCGACTGACCAACGGTTTCGAGGTCATCTCGTACATCGGCGGCGAAGGCCATAACCTGCAGGAGCACAGCGTGGTGCTCGTTCGCGGCGGCCGCGTGAAGGACCTCCCGGGCGTGCGCTACCACATCGTTCGTGGCTCGCTCGACCTGCAGGGCGTGAA
>NZ_JACDCU010000544.1 GCF_013817365.1 Methylibium sp.
GCCAGGGCACGGCTCACTCCGGCAAGAGCGCGAGCGCTGTGGCCCTGCGCCGAGAGCCTGCACTGCAGCGAACGGGCAGACCCCGGAGCCTTGCGATGGCGGTCATGGCGTGTTTTCCTCCTGTGGGACGCTGCTTCGCGCCAAACCCTGCCGCTTGGCAAACGACGCGCCCGGCGATCGAGTTGATCTCGAGGGCGCCTGCCTGCTCGGCCCTGCGCCGCTCGTGACGGGAGCCGTCTCAGGCGGCGTTCTCGATCTTCTCGTCTTCGATCTTCGCTTTCTCCATCGCCTCGGGTTCGAGCTCCTCCGCAGCGCGGTTGAGCTTGATGAACACGCCCCAGCCCGCCAGCAAGGCGGCGGCGGCGAGCAGCACGCTGGCCGCATAGGGCAGGTTCTGCGGGCTGTCGTGCATGGCCTTGAAAACGCCGACCAGCGCTTCGATCGCAATCGCGATCACCACCACCACCAGGAAACGCGAGAGGAAGCGCCGCAGGCGCGTGGGCCCGCCGACGTGGGCCTCGCGCATCACCTCTTCTTCCGTGATGGTCTGGGCGATCTGCAGCGACACCACCGCGGCCGTGAGAATGCCCATCGCCTCGATGACCCCCAGCGCCGCGGCGCGGTCCAGGCCTTCTCCGAGAGCGGCCCAGCCGGTGTGCACGGCCGTCGCCATGAGGAGCAAGGCCGCACACAGGAAGAGCAGGGCGACGACCGCATGGATCAGATAGAAAACGCGCAGCAGGTGCTTCATGGGCTCCATGTCGGGAAAGCCGGATGTCGGGAACGCGAGTCTGGGCCCTGGGCGCGTTCGACTCAATCGGTAAACGCGCGATCACCGCACGGCCAGAACGCGCGCGGACCATTGCAGGGAGTGGGCCGGAGAACGCCGTCCCGGGCCGCGACCCGCACGGCACTCACTCGTAGCGGCGCGCGTCCTCGATCACCTTGCCGTCGTTGGGCAGGCTGCCCGGCGCCAGCAGCTCGACCTCGCCGCGCATCTTGGTCAGCTCGCGGATGCTTTGCGCAATGCGTGCAGCAAGCGCCTGCTGCGGGTCCTGGACCTCCGCGCGCAGCGTCATCGCGTCGTTCGCCATCTCGCCGCTCACGACCAGACGGGCCTTGGCGATTTCCGGGTGGCGGCGCACGATCGCGGCCACCTGTTCCGGGTGCACGAACATGCCGCGCACCTTGGTCGTCTGGTCGGCGCGGCCCATCCAGCCCTTGATGCGCGGCGCCGTGCGCCCTGTCGGGCACAGTCCGGGCAGCAGGGCGCTGAGGTCGCCGGTGCCGAAGCGGATCAGCGGGTAGTCGGCGTTCAGCGCAGTGACCACGAGCTCGCCCACTTCGCCTGGCGGCAGCAGATCGCCTGTGCCTGGGCGCACGATCTCGACGATCACGCCTTCGTCGATCACCAGGCCTTCGCGGGCCTCGGTCTCGTACGCGATGAGGCCGAGGTCGGCCGTCGCGTAGCACTGGTAGCCCTCGATGCCGCGCGCGCGGATGGCGTCGCGCAGCGAGGGCGGGAAGGCCTCGCCCGAGACCAGCGCCTTGTTCAGGCCCGGCAGGGCGATCGCCTCCTCGGCGGCCTTGTCGAGCAGCAGCTTCAGGAAGCTCGGCGTGCCGACATAGCCGTGCGGCCGCAACTCGACCATCGCCTGCAGCTGCAGCTCGGTGTTGCCCACGCCGCCGGGAAAGACGGTGCAGGCGAGCGCCTGACAGCCGCTTTCCATCATGGAGCCAGCCGGCGTGAGGTGGTAGCTGAAGCTGTTGTGCACCAGGTCGCCGGCGCGAAAGCCGGCCGCGAACAAGGCACGTGCGCAGCGCCAGTAGTCAGGGCCGGCGCCCTCGGGTTCGTACTGCGGGCCCGGCGACTGGAACACGCGGCGCGCGCCCTGCGCGCGGAGCAGCCCGCGCCAGCCGATGGTCGCAAAGCCGCCGAACGGATCGCTGCCCGCACCCTCGGCGCGCGCCGCCTGCTGCCGGGCCAGCAGCTCGTGCTTGCGCGTGACGGGCAGCGTTGCGAGCGCCGCACGGCTGGTCACCGACTGCGCCTCGACGCCGCGCAGCAGCTCGGCGAAGGCCGCGCTGGCGCTTTGCGCATGCGCCACTTGGCGGGGCAACGCGGCCATCAGCGCCTGCTCGCGCAGCGCGGGATCGCGGGCTTCCAGATCGTCGTAGAACGCCGCTCGGCTTGCCGGCGGCACCGCCGCGCCGGTGCCGCCGGTGCCGCCGGGGGCGGTGCGCTGCGGCTCAGTCATCGCGGTCGCTCCAGCGGGCGAGCCGGCTCTTCAGCTCGTCGGTGAAGCGGCGCACGTCGGCGGCGTTTCTCAACGTGCTGACGGTCCATTCGGGCGACTGCGCCGGCCGCTTG
>NZ_JACDCU010000169.1 GCF_013817365.1 Methylibium sp.
GCCGATGATGGCGTCGATCAGGTAGGCGCTGACGTTGCTGCCGAAGTACACGCCGGCCAGCAAGGTGACCGAGTGGCCGACTGCGAACAGGCTGACGTACAGGGCGACGTGCTGCAGCCGGTACAGAAAGAAGATCACCCCGAACAGGAACAGCAGGTGGTCGTAACCAGTGACCATGTGCTTGGCACCAAGATAGACGAAGGGCAGCAGATTGACGCCGGTGATCTCCTGGATGTAGCCCTTGTCGCCTTCGGCCACGCCGTGGGCGAAGGCGCTGGCGCACAGGAGCAGGAAGAGGCTCGGTGCGATGAGCAGGGGCCGCAAGCGGCTTTGCCGCGTGATCGGCGAGCACCGGTCAAGGCTGGAGCAGAGCAGGTCCATAGAAACTCCGAAGTAAAAAGGCGCAATGGGTTCTTGCCGGCGGGCAACCAGCGGGTCGGGTCTGTGAGGCGGGCTTCTCGAACGCCAACGATGTTTCACGATGCTCGTGATCGGGAAGCCGAGCCTTCGGCAAGGCAACGATGAGCGCATCCGCTCGCACGAAGCGAGCGCTCAGGCTGGTGAGTGGCCGACTCCGAGGTGCGTGTTGCGCAGGAGAGCGCGGGCACCTCGCGGTGATTCAGGCGGCCAGGCGCGGGGGTCTGAGCGGGCCGTCGATGAACGGCTGCGGCGCCATGCTCACGCATTGCGGACTCGGCGCGCAGGACCCGAGCGGGGCCATCGATGTCGAGACGGCATGCAACAACGCAACGGGCGCCGTCACGTGATCGACGAACAAGTGCTGCACCGAGTCGTCGGAATCGTCGAAGTGATGGGAACCGTCGTCATGGTGATGATGACCTTCGTCCTGCCAGTGCAGCGCCGCGTGAGCGGGGTCCGAGACGGCTTCGACCGTGGAGCCCGCCCGCGCCAGCGCGATCGATTGCCACAGCATGGCAAACAGCAAGGCGATGACGATGCCGGCGCGGTTCATGCGGCGCAGTCTAAGCGGGTCGCAAACATCCTCACGCCTCGTCGGCATGCGCAGCCCGCAGCGCGGCGCAAAACACCGCTGCGGCGAGCCGCCGACCCTGCCTGTTGCTTCAGGCACCGAACTTGCCACCGCAGCTGCGATGGCAGCGGATCTTCACTCGTGTTCCCACCGGATGGCCCGAGGAGACTTGGACATGTCGGCGCCAAGCCCGACGTACCGGCCCATTTCCGACTACGCCCTCCTCGGCAACACACACACAGCCGCATTGGTCGGGCGAGACGGCTCGATCGACTGGTGCTGCCTGCCGCATTTCGACAGCGGTGCGGTGTTCCGTCGGCTGATCGACGCTGAACGCGGCGGTTTCCTTCGCCTGGGCCCGGCCGGCGAGCACACGTCGTCGCGGCGCTACGGCGAAGACGGCCCGGTGCTCGAGACCGAGTTCACCATGCCGGGCGGCCGGGTGCGAGTAACCGACTTCATGCACAGCGCGCGCATCGCGCAAAGCCGCCTGGGCATCGACGATCCGCATTGCCACCGGCTGCTGCGGCGCGTGGACGGGCTGGCCGGACGCGCCACGCTGGACTTGGTGTTCAGGCCGACCTTCGACTTCGCCCGCATTCCCGCCGACATCCGCCTCACGCCCGATGGCGCCAGGGCGAGCACCGTGGCAGAGATCCTGCTGCTGCGCGTCACGCCACCCACCAGGCTCGAACTGAACAACGGCACCGTGTCCGCCCGCCTGGAGGTGCATGCGGGCGAGCAGCTCTGGGTGGTGCTGTCGCATGGCGGCGCACAAGCCGGCAACGATTCCCTGGTCACAGCCGATCCCGAAGCGCTGCTCGAGGAAACCCGCCGCCACTGGCGCGAGTGGCAGGCGCTGTGCACTTACGAAGGGCCCTACGCGCCGCAGGTGCGCCGCAGCGCCATGGTGCTCAAGCTGCTCAGCTTCGCGCCGACCGGCGCGCTCGTGGCCGCGCCGACCAGTTCGCTGCCCGAGCAGATCGGCGGCGTGCGCAACTGGGACTACCGCTATTGCTGGCTGCGCGACGCGGCGCTGGTGCTGCACGCGCTCATGTCGATCGGTTACCACGAGGCGGCGATGGATTTTTTCCGCTGGCTCGAAGCCCTCGGCGAGAGCGAGAGCGAGGGCGACCTGCAGATCATGTACCGGCTCGACGGCGGCCGCGATCTGCCGGAGCACGAGCTGCATCACCTCGCCGGTTACCGCGGCTCGGCGCCGGTGCGCACCGGCAATGCGGCGGTCGGCCAGAAGCAGCTCGACGTCTACGGCCATGTGCTCGACGCCGCTCTGCGCTGCCTGGAAGAGATGGACGAGCCGATCCGCCCCGGGCTGCGCGCGGTGCTGCGCCGCCTGGCCGATCGCGCGGCCGCCGGCTGGCGCGAGCCCGATCACGGCCTGTGGGAAGTGCGCGGCCCGCCGCAGCAGTTCGTGTCGTCCAAGCTGATGTGCTGGGTGGCGCTCGATCGCGCGCTGCGGCTCGAAGCCGCCGGCAAGCTGCAGGGCGACGTGCGGGCCTGGCGCCGCGAGCGCGATGCCGTGCGCGCCGCAATACTCGAGCAGGGCTACGACGCCGCGGCCGGCGCCTTCACTCAGGTGCTCGGCGGCAGTGCGCTCGATGCCAGCGCACTGCTCATGCCGCTGGTGGGCTTCCTGCCGGCGACCGACGAACGCATGGTCTCCACCGTGCGCTGCATCGCCGAGCAACTGAGCGCGCACGGCCTCGTCTACCGCTACCGCAGCGAAGACGGCCTGGCCGGCGGCGAGGCGACATTCGCGATCTGCAGCTTCTGGATGGTCGACAACCTCGCCTTGCAGGGCCGCCTCGACGAGGCTTGCACGCTGTTCGAGCGCATCGCCGCCTTCGGCAGCGACCTGGGCCTGCTGTCCGAGGAGATCGATCCCGTCGGGGGTCAACTGCTGGGCAACTACCCGCAAGGCTTCACGCACCTGGCGCTGATCCAGTCGGCCCTGACCATCGACGCGATGCAGCGGCGGCCCAGCGGCTCGGCACAGTCATGAACCGACCGCGCATCGTCGTCATCACCGGAGGTTCGGCCGGCGTCGGCCGTGCCGCCGCGCGCGCGTTCTCCAAGCAAGGCGACTGGGTTGCCATCCTGGCGCGCGACGACGATCGCGTGCAGGCCGCGTGCGAAGAGTTGCGCGAGGCCGGCGGCACCGCGCTCGGCATCGCGGTCGACGTGGCTGACGCGGTGCAGGTGGAGAACGCTGCCGAGCGCGTCGAGCGCGAACTCGGTTTGATCTCGGTGTGGGTGAACAACGTCTCGACGACGGTGTTCGCGCCGGTCACCGAAACCACGGCCGAGGAGTTCAAGCAGGTCACCGAGGTCGCCTACCTGGGGGCCGTGTACGGCACCAAGGCGGCCCTCAAACGCATGCTGCCGCGCAACGAGGGCGTCATCGTGCAGACCGGCTCGGCGCTGGCCTACCGCTCCATCCCACTGCAATCGGCCTACTGCGCCGCGAAGGCCGCCGTGCGCGGCTTCACCGACGCGCTGCGCTGCGAGCTGATCCACGAGCGCTCCAAGGTGCGCGTGACCATGGTTCACCTGTCGGCCTTCAACACGCCGCAGTTCGAGTGGGCGCGCAACAAGCTACCGCAGTTGGTACAGCCGGTGCCGCCGATCTATCAGCCGAAGATTGCGGGCGAGGCGATCGTCCGGGCGGCCGGCCGCCACAAGCGTGAATGGTGGGTCGGCTGGCCGGCGGTGAAGGCGATCCTTTCGAGCCGCGTGCTGCCCGGTCTGGGCGACCGCATGGCAGCGAGCAGCGCGTGGAGCGGGCAGCAGACCGAGGGGCCGGCTGCCGATTACCGGCCCGGCAACCTGTTCGCGCCGGTGCCGGGTGCCTTCGGTGCAAGGGGTCGATTCAACACGCGGGCCCGCAAGCACAGTTTGCAATGGGGGCTGTCGAAGCACCGTGCCGGCGTTGCAGCCGTCGCGGTGATCGCGCTGGCCGGCGCTGCCGTGGCCTTCTTCGTCTGAACCACTGCACGGCGCCAGGAGCACGGATGAACGAAAGCACCACACGCGAAGTCGTGCTCATCACCGGCGCGGCCGGCTTCATAGGCCGTGCGCTGGTCGAGCGGCTGGCCGAGCGCTGGACCGTGCTCGCGCTGGAGCGGGCCGGATCGCCCGAGCCACCGGGCGCGGCCGAGACGATCAATGTCGATTTCGCATCGGACGACAGCGTTTGCCGCGCACTGAAGCGCGTGCACAAAGAGCACGGCGCGCGCATCGCCTCCGTCATCCACCTCGCGGCCTATTTCGACCTCGAGGGCAAGCCGCATCCCGACTACGAGCGCGTCACCGTGCGCGGCACCGAACGCCTGCTGCGCGAACTGCAGTCCTTCGAGCTCGGGCAGTTCGTCTTCATGAGCACCCTGCTGGTCCACGCGCCCGGCCGTCCCGGCGAACCGATTGACGAGGACGCGCCGATCGACCCCAAGCTGCCCTACCGCGAATCGAAGATCAAGACGGAGATGCTTATCCGGGCACAGCGAGGCGACATCCCGGCGGTGTTCGTGCGGCCGGCCGGGGTGTACGACGACCAGGGCCACGCCGCCTTCCTCGCTCACCAGATCGCCCGCATCCATGAGCGCCGGCCCGACAGCGGTGTCTACCCGGGCGATCCGGACAGCGGGCAGCCCTTCCTGCACCTCGACGATCTGGTCGATGCACTGCTGCGGATCGTCGAGCGCCGCCGAGAGCTGCCGCCCGAGGTGGCGCTGTTGCTGGCCGAGCCCGAGACGCCGACCTTTCGCGAACTGCAGGATGCCATCGGCTGCCTGATCCATGGCGAGCACTGGGAGACGGTGCGCATCCCGCCGGCCGTGGCGCGCCTGGGTGCGACGCTGGAGGCCGAGGTGTTCGACGTCGATCCCTTCGTGCGGCCGTGGATGGTCGACATCGCCAGCGACCACTACGAAGTCGACATCTCGCGCGCCGCCCGGCTGCTCGGCTGGCGCCCGCGGCACTCGCTGCTCGAACACCTGCCCGAGATGATCCGCGCGCTCAAGGCCGACCCGAGCGGCTGGTACCGCGCCAACAAGCTCAATCCGGCGGTGGTGGCCGACAAGGCGCCGGAAGTGCTCGGCGAAGACGCGCCCGAGACGGGCGAACACGGCCACGGTCATGGCCGCGAGCCTGGTCTCGGCCAGGCCGACATGAAGCAGCACATGCAGCAAATGCGCGACATGCACTTCGGCATGCTGTGGCCGCACTTCGTCAACCTGATGCTCGGCGCCTGGCTGGTCGGCAGCGCGTTCGCCTTCGGCGCCTTCGACGCGCCGGCCTTCGGCGATGCGGTGCTGCGCGTGACGGCCGATCGCGGCCTGGCCGACCCCGCCGAGCGCATGGCCTGGCTCGGCTGGAGCGATCTTGTGAGCGGCGCGCTCGTCATGCTGTTCAGCGTGCTGTCGCTCTCGCAGCAGCGCTTTCGCTGGGCGCCCTGGGCCAACACGGCGGTCGGTGTGTGGCTGCTGTTCGCGCCGCTGCTGTTCTGGTCCCCGAGCGCGGCCATCTACACCAACGACACGCTGATCGGCTCGCTCGTCATCGCCTTCGCGATCCTCGTGCCCATGATGCCGGGCATGAGCATGGCGTCGATGATGGACGAATCGGACCTGCCGGTCGGCTGGAGCTACTGCCCTTCGACCTACCTGCAGCGCGTGCCCATCGTCGCGCTCGGCTTCATCGGTTTCGTGATCTCGCGCCAGCTCACCGCCTACCAGCTCGGCCACACCGAGGGCGTGTGGGAGCCCTTCTTCGCGGGCACCGGCGGGCTCAACGCCACCGAGACGATCATCACCTCCGACGTCTCCAAGGCCCTGCCGATCGCCGACGCCGGCCTGGGCGCCGTGAGCTACGTGTTCGAGGTGCTGATGGGCGTGATGGGCGGGCGCAGCCGCTGGCGCACGATGCCGTGGATGGTGGCCATGTTCGGCGTCGTGGTGGTGCCGCTCGGTGTGGTCAGCATCGGCTTCATCATCATCCAGCCGATCATGATCGGCACCTGGTGCACGCTGTGCCTGGCTGCCGCGCTGGCGATGCTGATCATGATTCCCTACACGCTGGACGAGCTGGTCGCCATGGGCCAGTACCTGGTGCAGAGCCACCGCCGCGGCGAGCCGTTCTGGCGCACTTTCTTCACCGGCGGGGCCTCGCCAGGCAGCCGCAAGGACGAGCTCGCCGGCTTCGATGCGCCGCTTCGCAAATCGGTGGCCTCGGCGTTGCGCGGCGTCACCGTGCCGTGGACGCTGGTCGCCAGCGCCGCGCTCGGCGTGGCGCTGATGTTCACGCGGCCGCTGTTCGGCAGCGAGCCGCCCATGGCCGACAGCGACCACCTGGTCGGCGCGTTGATCCTCACGGTGGCGGTGTGCGCGATGGCAGAGGTGGGCCGGCTGCTGCGCTTCTTGAACGTGCCGCTGGGTCTGTGGCTGATCGCGGCCCCCTGGGTGCTGGGCGGCGCTTCGACGCTGGCCGCGGGCGCGAGCATCGCCATCGGCCTTGGGGTGATCGCGCTCAGCCTGCCGCGCGGCCCGCGCAGCGTGGAGCACTACGGGAGCTGGGATCGCTTCGTGCTGTGACAGACCCGGCGTTCATTGGTCCGCCTCTGGAAGCACATGCTGCCGGAAACGGCGGGCCGGCATCAGCCCGCCGCCCCTTTCATACCAAGTCGCGTTCGATCGGCCAAAGAACGCTGTGATCAATCCAGCCCCGCATCGGTCGGCAATCGGTCGAGGTTGTGTGAGAACGCGACCGAAGTGCATCGCTGATGGCTCGACGGCCAATTCCCGGTCTGAGGATGATTGCATTGCACAGTAATCGCGGTTTTCGGCACCTTCAGTTCGGTCGTCTTGGCTGGCCTCGTTAATTGGTTTGGGACTGCAAATGCGCTTACGCGCTCGCCAATCTCATCGCTTTCATCGTTTCGGCAATGCCAAGCATGGCGATCACCCGTTTGAGGTTGTAAGCCAGCACATGCAGACTCATTTCTGTGCTGACGCCGGTCAGTCTTCGCGTCAGGAAGTGTGTCGAACCCATCCAGTGCTTGAGCGTTCCGAACACATGCTCGATGGTCCGCTTTCTCAGCGTCATCGCGCCCGGCCACCGGTCCAATCTTGCCTGGACCGCTTCCGTCACGGCCTCATGCTCCCAGCGGCGAATGCGCCTGTTGCCGCTGGTGGTGCATTGGGCCTTGATCGGACATCCTGGACACGCGCTGCTCCAGTACGTGCGCGTTTGAAGGCCGCCATCCTCTGACGTGTACCGATAGATGGCGCGCTGACCTGCGGGGCACTGGTACTGATCGTCACGGGCGATGTAGATGAAGTCGTTCTTGCTGAAGCGTCCTTCTGCTTTTGCATTGGAGGTCATCGGCTTGGGCACGTACATCGCAATCCCTGCGTCTTCGCAAGCCTTGATCTGCAGGCTGCTGAAGTACCCGCGGTCGGCAACGACATGCAGTTCGACCTGGGCCATCGCTTCACGCGCGGCCAGCGCCATCTTGCTGAGCTGCGCCCGATCGCTGGCAATGTTGGTGACCTCGTGCGCGACGATCAGATGGTGCTTCGCGTCGACTGCGGTCTGAACGTTGTAGCCCACAAGCGCTGAACCCAGTCGACTGGTAGCCATCGACCGCGCATCGGGATCCGTCATCGATAGTTGTCCGTCGGGCTCGGCCTTCAACTGCGTCCT
>NZ_JACDCU010000170.1 GCF_013817365.1 Methylibium sp.
AAAGGAAGACGGGCAACTACTTCCGCAACCGCATTCGCAAGAGCCTGGTCAACGAGGCGCAGGTGCGCGACACGACGGTCGCCTTCGAAGGGCGCGACCTGCCGGCGCAGGAGATCACGGTGACGCCTTACGTCACCGACCCGGCGCGCAGCCGCTACGAGCGCTATGCGCAAAAGCGCTACACCTTCGTGCTCTCGAAGGGCGTGCCCGGCGGCGTCTACCAGATGCGCACCTCGATGGCGGCCGCCCTGCCGAGCGAGGCGCCTCTGCTCGAAGAGGTGATGACGCTCGCAGGCCCGGCGGCGCCCGGCGCCGACTCGCCGAAAACCCCCAACCAACCGGTCAAGCCCCAATGAACATCACTCTCATTCGTTCCGCCCGAACCCTGCTGCCGGCCGCCCTTGCCGCACTGACCCTCGGCGCACCGATGGCGGCACAGGCGCAGGCCCAGGCCCAGGCCGGGCCGCACAACTACCCAACCTCCGACCGGGTGTTTTTCGTCGAGGCCTGCGCGGCCCAGCATCCCGGCACGCGCTTCGAAATGATCAGCAAATGTTCGTGCGTGCTCGACAAGATTGCCGCCGAGGTGCCGTTCAACGAGTTCGAGACGATGTCCACGGCCACCAATGCCTTCAGCATCGGCGGCGAACGCGGCAATTACATCCGCGATGTCGAGATGCTCACCGACGAGATCAAGCGCTTCAAGGAAGTGCAGGCAGCCGCCAAGAAGGGCTGCTTCATCAACGTCGAGGCGAAGTAGCAACGAACGTCCGGCGCCCGCACGCGACGCGCATGGCCAACTGCGAGGGATCGATGAGCGCTCACTCCTGGATCGCCAGGCGGCGATGCCGCATCGACGCGCTGATGCCTATGGCGGCTCTGGCGCTAGCGCTGCTTAGCGGTTGCAGCAGTTCCGCGCGGGAGGCCGGAAATCCACCCGGCGAGCTGCAGCAGATCGCGCCCGGCGTGTACTTGCGCCCCGGAGTGCTCGAGGACTGGGGACCGGCCAACCGCGGCCAGGTGGCCAACACCGGCTTCATCGTCGGCGAGCGCTGTGTGGCGGTGATCGACACCGGCGGCACGCGCGCGGGCGGTGAGGCGCTCGCCGCGGCGCTGCGGCGCACCACCGCCCTGCCCGTCTGCTACATCATCAACACCCATGCGCATCCCGACCATGTGCTGGGCAACGAGGCCTTCGTCGATGCGAACGCTCAGGCCGAGGGCCCGCAGTTCGTCGGTCACCGGCGGTTGCCCGCGGCACTTGCGGCGCGCGGGCCGTTCTACCTGAATGCCTTGAAGCGCGACTTCGGCCCCGCTGATGCCCAAGCGCGCATCGTGCCGCCCACGCTGCTCGTCGAGTCGACGCTCGAGCTCGATCTGGGCAACCGGCGTCTCACACTGCGCGCTTGGCCCACCGCCCACACCGATGCGGACCTGAGCGTGTTCGACGAACGCACGGCCACGCTTTGGCTCGGCGACCTGCTGTTCACCGACCACACGCCCGTGCTCGACGGCCAACTCAAGGGCTGGCTGGCGGCACTGGAGGAACTGCGAGGGTGGCGCGTCGCCACGGTGGTCCCGGGGCATGGCGCGCCAGGCAGCGACTGGCCGGCCGCACTCGATCCCCAGCAACGCTATCTGGAGCGCCTGCAGGCCGACACGCGGGCGGCGATCAAGAGCGGTCTGACGCTTCGCGAGGCGGTCGAACGCATCGGACCGAACCGGTCGCAATGGGCGCTGTTGGACGTGTTCCACAAGCGCAACGTGACCGCCGCCTACGCCGAGCTGGAATGGGAGTGAAAGCGCCGGATCGCACCTCGGCTTCGCGCACGGCCCTTCGTTCGGCAAAGCCCCGCCTGCACGCCGGGCGCCACGGACTCACAGGCCGTACTGCGGATCCTTCGCCCGACGTTGCACCATGTCGCGCACCAGATAGCTCACGGCCCGATTCCACGACTCGTCGACGTTGCTGCGCATGTCGACCGACTTGGTGAGCACCACCTTCTTCGCCTCGATGTCGTGAATCTCGACGTTGAGATTGAGGATCAGTTCGCTGACCTTCTGCACCCAGGTCGTCATCACCAGGTCGGCGCCGAGAAGCTTGCCGACCTGTTGGACGCAATCAGTGCATTGGTAGAGAAAGGCCTGTTGGCTGCGCAGCTTGGCCTGCAGGTCTTGCGACGGCCCGGCATCGACCACGCGGTACAGGCCGCGACTGTTCAACTCCTCCTGAAGCTGCGCGGTGGCCCGCACCAGGCGGGCCTGGGTGGCTTCCTTCGTCGCGGGATTGTGGTTGTCGTCAACAAGTTCGAAGTTGAGCACCGCGATACTGGGCAGGTTCGTAGGCGGGGCCGCCTGGGCCCGAACCGCGAAGCTGCTCACGAGCAAGGCTGCACCGAGGCAGCCGACAAAGAAACTGCGTTTCATTTTTTGTTCCGTCCTGTCATGAACATCGAGCGATCGGTCTTGTCCGGCCTTGCCAAGCGCCTTGTCCTCGGGTGGGCCGCGGCGTTGCAGATGGTCGTGTCGCAGGCTGCGCCGCACGACGATCCGATTGTCGTTGCGCCCGGTGTCTATGCGTGGAT
Source organism: Methylibium sp. (assembly GCF_013817365.1). Lineage (GTDB taxonomy): Bacteria > Pseudomonadota > Gammaproteobacteria > Burkholderiales > Burkholderiaceae_C > Methylibium. The sequence continues at coordinate 2,586 of NZ_JACDCU010000170.1, forward strand.
CGGGGGCACCGACGAAGCCGCGCCGGAGAACGCCGGCGTCATCGGCAACAGCGGCTTCATCGTCGGCGACAGCGGCACGACCGTCGTCAACACCGGCAGTTCGTATGCGCACGGCAAGCGCCTGATCGCCGCGGCCGAGCGCATCGGCGGCAAGCCGGTGTTGCTGGCCATCATGACCCAGCCGCTGCAGGAGTTTGTGATGGGCAGTGCCGCATTCGCCGAACGCGGCATTCCGGTGCTGGCGCACGAGGCCTCGGCGCGGCTCGTCAAGGCCCGCTGCGAAACCTGCTTGAAGAACCTCCAGGGCATTCTGGGCGAGGAGGTCATGCAGGGCACACGCGTGCTGGCACCGGCGCAAACGATCACGGCGACCCAGACACGCGAAGTCGGCGGTCGCAAGCTCCTGTTCTGGCATGGCGGCTGGGGCGCGACACCGGGCGACCTGGCCGTGATCGATGTGGCCACCGGCGTGGCCTTCAGCGGCGCGCTGGTTTCCGTGCGCCGCGTTCCCGAGTTGCGCGATGCCAATCTTGCCGGCTGGCGCCAGGCGCTCACGGCCTTCGAGGGACTGCCGATCACGAAGCTCGTGCCGGGCTACGGCTCAGTGGCGGGCCTGAAAGCCATCGCCGCGCAGCGCGGCTACTTCGATGCGCTCGAGCACCATGCCACCGATCTGCTCGACAACGGCGCCAGCCTCCTCGAAGCGTCGGAGCGCGCCGACCTGCCGGCCTATGCCGACTGGGACTTCTATGCCCAGGCGCACCCGCGCAACCTGCAGCAAACCTATCTGCGGCTCGAAGCCGCCGGCGTGGGCCGCTGAGGCCTGGGACCACGTGACGGGCCGGGCGGGCGAGGCGACGCGAGGCGCACGCGGTCGCGACCTCCGGAGTCTTCACGCCTTCCGAGGCGCGCCCCGCTCACGCAACAAGGGCCACATCGCCCACAAGCCGAGCGCCGGCCCCAGGCCGAGCGCTGGCAGCAGCCAAGCCAGCGCATGGCGCTGCGCCAGGGCGACGAAGAGAGAAATACTCGCGATCGAGATCGCGAAGCCGATGCTGTTGACGAGCGTGAGCACGCTGCCGACCGCCGCGCGCGGCGCGTTGCCGGCGGTCAGCGCCGAGAACTGCGGCGAATCGCCGGCCACGCTGATGCCCCAGACCAGCAGCCACGCCGCGAACACCGCATCGCCGGCCTGCAGGGCGAGTGGCGCGCACAGGCAGCACAGCCCGCTGGTCGCAAGCTGCGCGCCGGCCACGCGGGCGCTGCCCAGGCGCAGCGCCAACTGACCGCCCAACACGCAACCGAGAGCGCCGGCGCCGATCACCGCGAACGCCGCCCAGGACACCGCCGCGCCGGCCAGGCGAGTCGCCAGGATGGCGGGCACCAGCACCCACAGCGTGTACAGCTCCCACATGTGGCCGAAGTAGCCGAGCACCGAAGCGCGCAGCCGGGGCTCTGTGGCGATCGCGCCGAGCGCGCGCCACTGCAGCGTGCTGGCGCGCGGCAGGTGGGCGCCATCGGGCACGCTGGCCCACAAGCCCACGCCGCCGGCCAGCGCCAGACCCGACACCGCCAGCATCACCGGCTGCCAGGCAGCGCTCCCTTCACCGACCGCACCGATCGCCCGCAGCGCGTGCGGCAAAGCCGTGCCGAGCACCAAGGCACCGATCAGCCAGCCGAGCGCACGCCCGAGCCCCTGCGGGTACCAAGTCGCAGCGATCTTCATGCCCACCGGGTAAATGCCGGCGAGGAAGAAGCCGGTCAGCGCGCGCAGCGTCCACAAGGTGGCGAAGTCGAGCGAGGCCGTCGGCCACAGTGCGACTGCGGCGTTGCACAGCGCCCCCGCCGCCGCACACAGCAAGAAAACGAGGCGCGGCGAATGGCGATCGGCCACCGCCAGCAAGGCGAACACCAGCGTGCCGGCGATGAAGCCGAGCTGCACCGCCGAGGTGAGCGCGCCGACTGCGGCGGCGTCGAGCCCCAACGAGCGCTGCAGGTCGGGCATGACCGCGTTGACCGCGAACCAGAGCGACGTGCCACAGAACTGAGCCGCCACGATGACCGGCAAGACATGGCGAGGGACGGTGGCCATGGCGCAACGTTACCCGCTCGAGCAGTTCAGACTCAGCCGGCCAGGCCCCCAGCGGCCTGCGGGCGACCGGCGTCTCGCCACGAAGTCGCACAGCGGGCTGCGACAAGACGGCAACCGCCCAGCACCGAGGCCGCGGCAGCGACACCGTCCGCGCGTGCCGGGGCGCCCCGGCCACTGCCTGGTGCAGCCACCGGAAGAGGTCGCAGAATGCAGCCATGCCGACGCCGCCCTCCTCCCTTGCGGACACCATCGCCGCCCCGCCCCGGCACCACCGCGACGCCGCCGCCGCACTGGCCGATGTGCGCTCACGCTACGACGCCGGCATCGGCCTGCTGAGCGAGCAGCTGCAGCGCTTCATCGCCGGCGAAGAACTGACGCAGCGGGTGCGCGCCTTCTACCCCTACGTGGCCCTGCGCACCGACACCGTGGCGCGCGCCGAAACGCCGTTGGCCTACGGTTTCGTGGCCGGCCCCGGCCGCTACGAAACCTCGCTGACACGGCCCGACCTGTTCGGCGACTACCTGCTCAACCAGTTCGAGCTGCTGCTGCGCAACCACAGCGTGGCTTTGGAAGTCGGTTGCAGCGCCCAGCCGATTCCCGTGCACTTCTCGTTCGCCGAGCACCACCACATCGAAGGCTCGCTCAGCCCCGCCCGGCGCCTGCTGCTGCGCGACCTGTTCGACCTGCCCGACCTGGGCGCCATGGACGACGGCATCGCCAACGGCACCTACGAGCCGCTGCCCGGCGAAGGCGGCCGGGTGACGCAGCCGCTGGCGCTGTTCACGGGGCAGCGCATCGACTACTCGCTGCACCGGCTGCGCCACTACACCGGCACCACGCCCGAGCACTTCCAGAACTTCGTGCTCTTCACCAACTACCAGTTCTACATCGACGAGTTCATCAAGCTCGGCCACGAACTCATGAAGGCCGACCGCGGCGCCGCGCCGCTGTTCGAAGGCGGCACCCGCGGCGCAGAGGACAGCTACGTGGCCTTCGTCGAGCCTGGCAACGTGGTGACGCGGCGCACCGGGTGCACGCTGGAGCCGGGTGACTTTCTCGGCGCCGCGCCGCCGCGGCTGCCGCAGATGCCGGCCTACCACCTGGTGCGGCACGACCGTGCCGGCATCACGATGGTCAATATTGGCGTGGGCCCGAGCAACGCCAAGACCATCACCGACCACATCGCCGTGCTGCGCCCGCACGCCTGGATCATGCTCGGCCACTGCGCAGGCCTGCGCACCACGCAGCAACTCGGCGACTACGTGCTCGCTCACGGCTATGTGCGCGAGGACCACGTGCTCGACGAAGACCTGCCGCTGTGGGTGCCGATCCCGCCGCTGGCCGAGGTGCAGCTCGCGCTCGAGGAAGCCGTGGCCGACGTGACGCAGCTCGAGCGCAGCGAACTCAAGCGCGTGATGCGCACCGGCACCGTCGCCTCCACCGACAACCGCAACTGGGAGCTGCTGCCGCAGCGCACGCCGGAGCGCCGCTTCAGCCAGAGCCGCGCCATCGCGCTCGACATGGAAAGCGCCACCATCGCCGCCAACGGTTTTCGTTTCCGCGTGCCCTACGGCACCCTGCTGTGCGTGAGCGACAAGCCGCTGCACGGCGAGATCAAACTGCCCGGCATGGCCAACCACTTCTACCGCGAGCGGGTCAACCAGCACCTGCGCATCGGGCTGCGGGCGGTGGAGCTGCTGCGCCGCAACGGCATCGACCAGTTGCACAGCCGCAAGCTGAGGAGCTTCTCGGAAGTGGCCTTCCAGTAGCCCGCACGCCCGCGCGCGAGGCGCCCGCTCTAGGTCGGACTGGTTCGCTTTGTAGGTCAAGCCGGCACGCCCGCGCGCCGGGCGCCCGATCGCCCTGCCGCTTGTGTCGGGAGAGGTGATCTCTTAGGCTTGCGCCGAGCCCTGCCCCGAACCCAGCACGGCGCACGGCGCCGAAGGAGAGCGCGATGCCCCTGGCCCCCCACGCGGTGGATGTCACCGCAATCCGCACGCTGGCCCTGCTGGGCGCCAGCGCCGTCGGCAAGACAACACTCGTCGAGGCCCTGCTGCACCGCGCCGGCGTGATCGGCGCGCCCGGCAGCGTGGAGCGCGGCAGCACGGTCAGCGATCACGACCCCCTGGAGCGCCAGTTCCAGCATTCGCTCAACACGACGCTGGTGCACCTGATGCACCGCGACACCCGTGTGCACCTCATCGACACCCCGGGTTATCCCGATTTCATCGGCCCGGCGCTGACGGCGCTGGAGGCGGTCGAGACCGCGGCGGTGGTCATCGACGCGGCCACCGGCGTCGAGCCGACCGCGCGGCGAATGATGGACGCAGCGGCGCGCCGGGGCCTGTGCCGCGTCGTCATCGTGAACAAGATCGACGCGCAGGGCGTCGACCTGGCCGCGTTGGTCGAGCAACTGCGCGAGGCCTTCGGCAGCGAATGCCTGCCGCTGAACCTGCCGGCCGCTGGCGGCCGCGAGGTTGTGGACTGCTTTTTCAGCGCGGCGGCCAAGCCTGGCCATGAGGCCGATTTTTCTTCGGTGGAGGCCGCGCACCGGGCGCTCGTCGAGCAGGTGGTCGAGGTCGATGCCGGCTTCGTCGAGCGCTACCTGGAGGCCGGCGACATCGACCCGCGCGAGTTGCATGCGCCGCTCGAGCAGGCGCTGCGCGAAGGGCACCTGATACCGATCTGCTTCGTCTCGGCGCGCAACGGCGCGGGGTTGGCCGAACTGCTGGACGTCTTCGTCGACCTGATGCCGAACCCCGGCGAAGGCAACCCGCCGAAGTTCCTGCACGGCGAGGGTGTCGAAGCGCAGCCGATCCTCGCGCAGCCCGACCCGGCGCTGCATGTGCTGGCCCACGTGTTCAAGCTCACCGTCGACCCCTACGTCGGCAAGCTCGGCATCTTTCGCATCCACCAGGGCACGGTCACGCGAGACAGCCTGCTCTACGTGGGCGATGCGCGCAAGCCGTTCAAGGTCGGCCACCTGTTCCTGCTGCAGGGCAAGACGCTGGTCGAAGTGCCCAGCGC
>NZ_JACDCU010000545.1 GCF_013817365.1 Methylibium sp.
GCGCCTCGTGCAGTAGTTTTCGACTCGCCCTCGCAGCGCGTCGAGCGCTGTCGGCGTTGTCCGACAGCCGAACACGCCCGAGCCCGACTGCGCTTGCGAGCGCTCGCCTTTATCTTTGCCGGGCAGTTTCAGAAATCGCCGACCTGCGGCGCTCGAGCCTCGGGCAAAAGCGCTGAAGCCGGTACATCACACCGCCCCGCTCACAGCGTGGGCCTTTGAAGGAGCCTCATGGACCGCAAACGCTTGCTCACCCCCCTGCTTGTCACTACCTTTGCAGCGCTCGCCTTGACGGCCTGCGACAACCGGAACGACACCACCGTCGGCCAGCAGGTTGACTCTGCCATCGCGAACGCGGATCGCAGCACCGAGAACGCCCGTGACCAGATGGCCGAAACGGGCCGTGACGCCCGCGCCGCCACGTCCGATGTGGTGCGCGATGCCGGCAATGCCGTGTCAGACGCGGCGATCACGGCGAGCGTCAACGCGGAACTGGCCAAGGATCCGGCACTGAGTGCGCTGCGGATCGATGTCGACACCTCCGGTGGCCGGGTTGCCCTCAAGGGCAGCGCGCCCGACCAAGTGGCCCGTGACCGAGCCACGCAACTCGCTCAGGGCGTGGACGGGGTTACAGCGGTCGACAACCAGTTGACCGTCAGCAAGAGTTGATCGAAGCCGTGAAGGGCTGATCAAGCGAAGCGGCGGGCCCGTCACATTCCGCCGCCAGTCGCCGCTTTTCTGTTTCGACCGCCAAGCCAGCTCTCGCGAGCTGGCTTTTCTACGTCGTTAAGCGGACCGCAAGCCGCGGCCGCCGCGACAGTCCCCGTGCGCGGTCGTGCGGTATGCCACGCACGAAAATGTTCTCAGCGCGTCGCACCTCGTCTGGCCAACTTCGGAGATCCTGCGTGTTCACATGGTTCGAGAAGCTGGTGCACCCGTATCCGCATGGCACTCCCACGGCCCCGCCGCACGGACTGCTGCGCTTTCTTTGGGCCTGCACCAGCGGCATGCGTCCCTTTCTGCTGGCGATGACCTTGCTGACGGTCGCCATCGGCGTGTTCGAGGCGCTGCTGTTCGCCATGCTAGGGCGCATCGTCGACTGGCTGGCCGAGGTGCAGCCCGCGCAGTTATGGACACAGGAGCGCGACACCTTGCTGTTGCTCGCGGCCGTGCTGCTGGCCAGCCCGTTGGTCGTCGCCGTGCAGAGCCTGCTCAAGCAGCAGACGCTGGCCGGCAACTTTCCGATGCTGCTGCGCTGGAACTTCCACCGCCTGATGCTCGGCCAGAGCATGAGTTTCTACCAAGACGAGTTCGCAGGGCGCGTGGCCACGAAGGTGATGCAAAGCGCGCTGGCAGTGCGCGATACCTGGATGATCCTTGCGGAGCTGCTGGTCTTCGTGACGATCTACTTCGTGACCATGCTGCTCATCGTCGGCACGCTCGACGCGTGGCTGCTGCTGCCCTTCCTGGGCTGGGCGGCGCTCTACCTCGCGGCGCTGCGCTTCTTCGTGCCGCGGCTGGGCGCCGTGGCGCGCGAACAGGCCGATGCGCGCTCACTGATGACCGGGCGCATCACCGATGCCTACACCAACATCGCCACGGTCAAGTTGTTCTCTCACGCGGGGCGCGAAGCTGCCTTTGCGCGCGGCGCGATGCAGGAGTTCATGACGACCGTGCATGCGCAGATGCGGCTGGTGACCGGCTTCGAGATCGTCAACCACACCCTCAGCATGTTGCTGATCCTCGGCACGGCGGGCGCGACGCTCGTGCTGTGGGCGCAGGGGGCCGTCGGCGTCGGTGCGGTCGCCGCGGCCACGGCGATGGCCTTGCGCCTGAACGGCATCTCGCACTGGGTGATGTGGGAGATGGCCTCGCTGTTCGAATACATCGGGACGGTGGAGGACGGCATGAACACGCTGTCGAAACCGCACACGGTGCTGGACCGTCCCGGCGCGCGGCCCTTGATCGTCAGCCGCGGCGAGATCCGCTTCGACGATGTGAGCTTTGCCTATGGTGGCGAGCGCGCGGTGATCGATAGGCTGCAACTGCACATCCGCGCTGGCGAGAAGATCGGCCTGGTCGGCCGGTCGGGCGCCGGCAAGTCCACGGTGGTCAACCTCTTGCTGCGCTTTCATGATGTGGCCGCGGGCCGCGTGCTGATCGATGGGCAGGACATCGCCGAGGTACAGCAGGATTCATTGCGTGAGCAGATCGGCATGGTCACCCAGGACACCTCGCTGCTGCACCGCTCGGTGCGCGAGAACATCCTCTACGGCCGGCCCGATGCGCTCGATGCCGACATGGTGGCTGCCGCACACCGCGCGGAGGCGCAGGACTTCATCGCCAACCTGACCGACCCGGCCGG
>NZ_JACDCU010000171.1 GCF_013817365.1 Methylibium sp.
CGTGCTGGCAGCACTGAAGCTGAAGAAACCCGCCGAAAACGCTCAGATGTCGTTGCTGTAGTGGCAGCCGAGAGGCTCGCCCCTATATGAATCAACAACTTACAACGTTTGGTGTCGAACTCGGGGGCGCCGGCACCCCGGCGTACACACCGCCCGCAACAGCCCCTGCTGCCGCGCCGTCTGCGGGGCTTCGAACTGGCGGCCCGCTCGGCTCCTACGATGAATACCGTCGTGTCAGCCCGTCCAACATGATCAACGGCAAGCTGACCTGCAACCAGTGCGGCTCCAATCTCATCCGCACCGTCGGCGGCACGGCCTCGTGCACGACCTGCGGCGCATCGCTGTACCGCGCCTGAACCCCGCGGGGGCGTGCCCCGGCGAACACGAGCGGCTTGGAAGCAGTGCCTCCAGGCCGCTTGTCCTTTGTGGTCGTTTTGATGGTCCCCAAACTGCGGCGCTGCGGCGTCAGGCTCGTTCGAGTGCGAGCGCGATGCCCTGTCCCACGCCGATGCACATGGTGGCCAGTGCACGCCGCCCGCCCGTGCGCTCCAACTGGCGTAGCGCAGTCAAGGCCAGCCGGGCGCCGGACGCGCCGAGCGGATGCCCGATCGCGATCGCCCCGCCGTTCGGGTTGACGCGCGCGTCGTCGTCGGCGATGCCGAGCTGGCGCAGCACGGCCAGGCCTTGTGCGGCAAAGGCTTCGTTCAACTCGATGACATCGAGCTCGCTCACGTTCCAGCCCAGCCGCGCCAGCAGCTTGCGCGTGGCCGGCGCCGGGCCGATGCCCATGACGCGTGGCGCGACGCCGGCCACTGCCGAACCGACCACGCGTGCGCGTGGCTTCAACCCGTAGCGTTCCACCGCGGCACCCGAAGCCATCAGCAAGGCGCAGGCGCCGTCGTTCACACCCGAGGCGTTGCCCGCCGTCACGCTGCCTTCGGGCCGCACCACGCCCTTCAGCCGGGCCAGCGCCTCGAGCGTCGTGGCACGCGGATGCTCGTCCACGCCGAACAGCACGGGGTCGCCCTTCTTCTGCGGCACCGGCACCGGGACGATCTCGCCGTCGAAGAAGCCGGCCTCATGGGCGGCCTGCCAGCGCTGCTGCGAGCGCAGCGCCATCGCGTCCTGATCGGCGCGCGACACGTGGAACTCGGCGGCCACGTTCTCGGCCGTCTCGGGCATCGAGTCGATGCCGAAGGCCGCCTTCATCTTCGGGTTGACGAAGCGCCAGCCGATCGTCGTGTCTTCGATCTTGCTGCTGCGCGAGAAAGCGCTCTCGGCCTTGGGCATGACGAAGGGCGCGCGCGTCATGCCTTCCACGCCGCCGGCGATCATCAAGTCGGCCTCGCCGGCCGCAATGGTGCGCGCCGCCATGGCGAGGGCATCGAGCCCCGAGCCGCACAGCCGGTTCAGCGTGCAGCCCGGTACAGCGATTGGCAGGCCGCCCAGCAGTGCGGCCATGCGCGCGACGTTGCGGTTGTCCTCGCCGGCCTGGTTGGCGCAGCCGTAAAGCACGTCGTCCAGCGCGCTCCAGTCCACCTGCGGATTGCGCTCGACGAGCGCACGGATGGGTACGGCCCCGAGGTCATCGGTGCGCACGCTTGCCAGCGCTCCACCGTAGCGGCCGAAGGGTGTTCGCACGCCGTCGACGATCCAGGCAGTCAGGGCTTCGGCCATCGTCATGCTCCAGGCAGGTCATTGGGTTTTGCGGTTCGCTCAAACCCCAAAAGCAAACGGCCATCGAAAAAGGAAACGGGTCAGGCGTGTGCTTCACGCGTGACCCGTTTGTTTTTAGCTGGTGCGGCTGGCAGGATTCGAACCCACGACCCCTTGGTTCGTAGCTGAGGGTGCGCCAGAATATTCAATAAAATCAATAGCTTACCGGTCGCCCAGAATCTGGCTATCGGTCAGTCGTGCACTGTCCCGTACAGGTGAGTTCCCAAAATCTTCCCAGGGGCTAGCGGTTCCATCCTGTCGCGCTAGTGTTCGAAGTCGGCCCACGTTGGTAGCCTCTGTGAAGCGCAAACTATGATGACGGAAACTCTAGCATGCCGTAGCGCTAAGCCGCTAAGCGGTGCTCGTAGTACGGACGCGCGCGCTCGTCGAGGATGGCATGCAGCGCCGACAGGTTGTCCTTCTGCGGGTTGAGCCAGGCGTCGATGTTCTCCGGACGGATCGGCACGATGCAGCGGTCATGTCCCGCGGCCGCAATCTCCGGGGGCGGCTCGTCCGTGATGGCGGCGAAGGACAACAAGTCGGGCTCGCCGTCGCACTTCCAGTGCGACCACAGGCACGCCACCAGCATGTCTTGAGGCGGGTTCGGCTTGAACTCGAGCACGACGTTCTCGACGGCCTCGCCTTCACCAAGGTCCCGGCCTTCCAGCCGGTGGCGGTTCACGTTCTCATAGAAGGCGGTGACGACCATGAGGCCATGCGAGAACCCGAAGAGGTCCTTCCAGAAGCCCTCCAGGTTGTCGCGCCGGGCGTTGTAGGTGCCCGGGTACTTGGTGTCGTAGAAGACCGGCTTGCCTGCAGGGCGGCACTGGTAGCGCATAGGCTTGATGACACGGCGCCCGCTCTCCATGACGATGACCGGCGCGTAAACGCCGGGGAAGATGCGCGAGTCCCGCTCCTCCGGCTCGGTTCGTTTCAGGTCGCTCAAGCGGGGCATTGCCGCCGCTCTTGCCGCACGATATCTCCTTCTCCCCGAATATCGACAGTCGATTGCGACGGCGGCGCCTTACCTGGTGCTTCTCGCATGTCCATTGATGATGCTGCTGATGATGGGTGGTGGCCACGGGGGCACGAAGGACGATGAGAAGTGAACGTTAGGAGCGAGATGCGCTCCTGGTTCGACTCCGTCGCCGGCTTGACCGCGCTTCAGGTGGCCTGATTAGGCCGGTCGCTGACAAACCGCCGACGGTCCTACTTCTTCTGCCGGCTCAGGTACTGACGTGCTGCCGCCGCAGTTGATCCGGCCGGTCACAAGACCCCAGCAAAAAAGCCCGCCGAAGCGGGCTCTATGGACGGGCGTTGGTCTACCTCTAGCGCTGGCAAGGAAGCCATCCTCACCGTTGCCCCGCAGGGCTGCGGCGGTGAGAGTTTGCAAGGCTCCGTTCTCGGTGTCGACCATGATCCCGCTCAGCGTCTGGCCGTTGTAAAGGCAGCCGGAGGAAGCGAACTGCACGGTGGCGTTGGAATACGTTCTTGCCCGTCGAGCGCGGCGTGGCCTGCCCTGTGACGCTGCAGGTGCTCACGGTGCCGGAGAGGGCCTATATCGCCGTGGTGCCGCAAAAGGCATGTTGTCCTTGACGCTGCCATCCGGTCAAGAGCTCGAAGGCTCGGTCACGGCAAGGACCGTTGTTCCGTTCGCGCGCCATGGTGCAGCCCTACCGTGAAGCAGGGCCGAGCCAAGCACCGAAGGCCGCCGGGATCGCGGCACCCAGCAGGTACCAGGTCCCGAGGAAGGGCAACCCGGGTTCAGAGCAGTGCAGCGCATAGAACGCGGCTGCGACGAGCCCGCAGGCGAGCCCTGCGACCGCACCGCTCAGACGCGGCGACAACGGAGCGAACAAGCGCGACCAGCGCATCGCCGGCGGCAGCATGGGCAGGGCAATGAGCGCGATGTAGAAGGGGCAGCCACGCCAGGTGGTGCCCCAGAAGGCGAGATCCCTTTCGGCCGTCGTCATGCCCACCGTCGACACCAGCGCAATCAGCCAGAACGTCAGCAGCAACCCCACCATCAGCTTGATCGGGGCATCGATGCGGGTGCCCGGCCGGAGGGAGCGCCGCAGCGTCACCCAGGCGAGCGCGGCCAGCGCCACCGGAAAGGCGATCTTTGTCCAGAACATTGGTGTTCCGACGGCCGACGCGATGTCCTCGCGCGGCCCCAGCCACAGCAAGGCCAGCGCCAACGCCGCCAGCGCGGCGGCGACGAGCCATGCCCTCATTCGCGTCGACACGGCGCGCAGGTGGGACACCGAGGACTCGCTCGCCAGGCGGTCCAGCAACTGCGGGTTCATCGAGTGCTCCAGCGACATGTCTGCGAAAGCGCCTTGATACCACGGTGCACGCTGACCTTCACCGCGGCCTCGCTCATGCCCAGCGCAGCGGCGACTTCGCGAACTGAACAGCCGAGCAACCTCACCTGCTCGATCGCCGCACGTTGCCTGTCGGGCAGCGTCGCCAGCAGGAGCCGCACGTCGCGCTCTGCTTGCCAGGGTTCGATCATCTGGGCCGAGGGCTCCGGTCCGGGGCTGAGCTCGGCCGCCTCACGGCGCTCGGCGGCATGCAGACGCAGCCAGTCAAGCAGCTTATGACGCGCAATGGCATGGATCCAGGCCGTGATCGGCACCATGCCGCCGAATGTATGGCGCCGGTCGTGGATGGCGAGAACCGCCTCCTGCACCAGGTCTTCGACGTCGGCGCTCTCGCTCAGACGCTTGCGATAGTAGGCGCGCAAGAGCAGCAATAGCTGATCGAGAAATCGCCGATACGCAACGCAGTCGCCATCGATGCCAAGCGAGAAGTCCTGTTCGAGCGCCCGATCGGCGTCAGCGCGCGCGCTATTGATTCGATCGTTCGGCATGCGACCTTTGGGCGCAGGGAGCAGACTAAGTTCCGCAGCTGCCATGTAACCGATGCAGGCGCGCAGCCGACTTGGTAGCCATGGACCAGCAGATTCCGCTGCACGACGAATGCGCCTGTACCGCTCCGGTGGCACACCTCGGCAGTCCCGGTCGATCCCGATGGCCGCGTGGTCTTCAACCACTTCGGTCTCGATACGGGCCACGCGATCTCGGCGATTCGCCGGCACTTGGCGCAGAGCTGAGAGCGGCGCGAACGACAGTGCCAATCCAAGGAATGGCGGTTGATGCATCGTCGTGACTTCACTGGGGCGGCCGCGTCGGCCGCGGGGATGTCGGCTCGGCCGGGAACATGTCGCGCGCGCTCCCAGTGGTGGACCGCTTGATCCAGCAATGGCGCGCGGCACGCAGGCCATGAGTGCCCGCGCCATTGCCGCTCTCGGTATGCCCACTCGCTGGACAGCATGGCAGGCGCACTTGCTGCCGCGCGGAGCCGACCCGTGGCTGCTCGCAGGTCTGGCTGGCGGATTTTTCCTACTCTATCTGCCCACCTATGCCGACCTCGCCCGCTGGGTGTGGGATCGCGACGAGCAGGCGCACGGCCCGATCATTCTCGGCGTGAGCGCCTGGCTGTTGTGGCGGCTGAGGCACCCGCTCGCGGTCCTCGACGGCCGCGCCGCTCCAGTGGCGGGCGGACTCGTGCTCGGATCGGGGCTGCTGCTCTACGTGTTCGGCCGTACGCAGGCCATCGGCATGCTGGAGACCGCCTCGCAGATCCTCGTTCTCGCAGGGCTGCTTTTGTTGTTCAAGGGGTGGGCCGCCTTGCGGCTGGCGTGGTTCCCGCTCTTCTTCCTGATCTTCATGGTGCCGCTTCCCAGCGCCCTGGTGGCTGCCGCCACGACACCGCTGAAGGCCGCGGTGTCCTACGTGGCCGAGGAGCTGCTTCACCTGATGGGATATCCCGTCGCACGCAGCGGCGTGATTCTCTCGGTCGGTCAGTACCAGATGCTCGTGGCCGACGCCTGTGCGGGACTCAACTCCATGTTGACACTCGAGGCGCTGGGCCTGCTGTACATGAAGCTGATGGGCCACACCTCGGCACTGCGCAACACGTTGCTGGCGATGCTGGTGATCCCGATCGCTTTCGTCGCCAACATCGTGCGTGTGATGGTGCTGGTGCTCGTGACCTTCCATCTGGGCGACGAGGCCGGACAGGGTTTCGTCCATGACTTCGCCGGCCTCGTCCTGTTCATGGTGGGCCTGTCGTTGATACTCGCCGCGGACCAGATGCTTGGGTGGCTGCGCCCGCGGCCACGGCTCGCGGCGACGGCGGAGCGGCCCGCATGAAGCTCAACCGACGCAAAGCGATCGTGGCCGTGGCAGCCATGGGATCTGCGGCCGCTGCGGCCCGGACCCTGATGCCGACCAGGAAGCTCGCCGATCTCTGGCACACCGACCTGGAACAGATGTTCCCCGCCACCTTCGGCGACTGGGAAGTCGACAAATCGCTGCCGGTGGTCCTGCCGTCGCCCGACACACAAGCCCTGCTCGACAAGCTGTACAACCAGGTGCTTGCGCGGGCCCAGCTGAACCGCCGTACCGGGGAGCGGGTGATGCTGTCGGTGGCGTATGGGGGGGACCAGTCGGAGGCCTTGAGCGCGCATCTGCCCGAAGTCTGCTATCCGGCACAAGGCTTCACGCTCGACGGCGCCGAGACCGTCAGTCTCGAGCTGGCCGGGCGCAACATCCCGGCCCGGCGGATGCGCACACGCTCGGGCCACCGCCACGAGCCGGTGACCTATTGGCTGACCCTCGGCGAAACGGTGGCCGCTACGAGGATGCAGCGCAAGCTGCAGCAGGTGCGATTCGGTCTCCGCGGATGGATCCCGGACGGCATGCTGGTGCGTGTGTCGACGATCGACACCGACGCCACGCACGGCTTCGCGGTGCAATACGACTACCTCCGGTCATTGGCGGCCTCCGTGCCCGCCGCCCATGCCAGCCGCGTTCTGGGTGCATCGGACACATGAGGACCGAGGCCGGCGCGTGCCCTGGCCCGGCGAGTGGCCTAACCAACAGGAGCTTAAAACCTATGAACGAGCATCAGCATGGGATCCGACTTGAACGTGCCGCCGCCATGCTGCGCATCGGCATGGGGCTGGTGTTCGTGATCGGCGGCCTGTCGAAATTGAGTCAACTGCTCGGGCCTGCGCAGGCGCATGACGCCATGGTGGCGCAATACCTGGGAGGCCTCGGTTACATCAACGCGCCGTTCCAGCAGTATCTGTTCTTTGAGGGCTCGCCTCTCTCGCCATCGGTCTTCCTGACGCTGCTCTCGTCCTTCGAACTCGTGTCCGGCATCGCGCTGCTGGTGGGTCTCTTCGTTCGCCCGCTCGCCTTGTTCTACGGCTTTCTCCTGTGGACTTTCGTGGTGTCTCTTCCGACGCATACGGTTCCGGGCGGTGCGCAGGGCATTGCCACCTATACGTCGCCGGCCATCTTCATCCAGATCCGCGACATCGCGCTGTCGGGCATGATGTTCGTGCTGTTCAATCTGGGCGCCGGCGCGCGCAGCCTCGATCAGCGCCTGTTCCCGCATGTTGTTGCTGTTCGATGGGAGCCGCTGGGAGTGCTGTTGCGCGTCTCGCTCGGCATCGTGTTCATCGTCGCCGGGTTCTTCGGCGGCTTCGCCCACATCGCCACGTTCGGCGCGACTCCGTGGCTTCTGGCGCCCATCGGCCTGGCTCTGATCTTCGGCGGACCGAAAGTGGTCCGCGCGGGCGGTGTGGCGGCGATCGCCGTCTTCGTCTGGTTCGTGGCGCACAAGCTAAACCTGAGCATGAGCGTCATCGCCAACCTGAATGGCTTCAAGCGCGAGTTTGCGTTGGCAGCCGCGGCGGCCGTCCTGGTGCTCTACGGCGGAGGAGAGTCGTTTACGCTGCGCGATCTGCTGCGACGCGCGGGGAGCTACCGCGGCCGCCGATCGATAGAAGCTTGATCCTTAGCAGGCCGTTGAAGTACCCCCGATGAACGCGTGTTCCACCACTGCAATTCGGCTCGGCGAGGTCATACAGGTCGCT
>NZ_JACDCU010000546.1 GCF_013817365.1 Methylibium sp.
ACAATCAGCGCCGGAATCGATTCGCGCGACCACCATGCGACCGCGTGGCGCGTGTGCGACCGCGCGCTTTACGTACGTTTGGATGAGTTTCGCATCGTCGCCGCCGAGCCCCACATCGCCGGGCCGCAGTCGTGCACCGATGCATGCTCCTGTTTCGGCGATGGCCGCCAGGATGGGATGGTAGCTGTTTCGCCCCCGGTAGCGCGGGTTGTAGCCGGGCAGCGCCCCTTCCTGCTGCCCAAACAGCGGCTCCACCGTGGTGTCGATGTCCACGTGGACGTACGGCTGCGGGGTCGTCAGCTCGGCAAGGGTGGCCAAGCCATGCGACGCCATGATCAGTTCCAGCTTGGCGTTCTCCATCTCGTCAAAGCGCGCAAGATCGCGGTACACTGTGTCGATGCTCGGAACCACTCCGCCAGCGAGCTTGACGAACAGCGGATCGGCCGCGAGCGATTCGAGCCCGAAGACGCGTTGCTCGCCCACCGCAAAGGCATCGATGAGCATTCGCATCTGCGTTTCCATCGGGTAGACGACCATGGGCCCGTCCTTCAACTCGAAGAACGCGCGGCGAAGCTCCCGGTCCACCCCGATCTCCTCCAGGTAAGCGCCGAACGGGACCAGACCGGCTACGCCCGTCAGGTTCGGATCCGGCCGTCCCCTGCGGATCGACCGCCCGCTCGGGCGCGAAATACGCTGGTCGCGCTCATGTCCGTCCCCGCGCTTGCCCCCCATCACATCCCGTCGCACCTTCTGACTGCTCGCCGCAAGTATCGTTGTTTGTTTCATCACTTCTTCGACGCTTGCGGCGGGCATCTTCGATCACGTCAAGACAAAGATCGGCTGGCCGATCTTCGCCCCTCCGCGATCACCCCATGGATGAGCCGACGCTACGTGACGAGTATCGTGATCCCCTCGTCTTTTTGGCTGCGGACGCGATCACGAGCGATGAGCGCACGCGAAATCTATGTTGAAGGACCCATAGCTGAAGCCGGCGCCGACGAAGAGCGCGACGCCAGCGCCGGCACACGGCTCGGCGAAGGCCTTTACTGCAGCGACCATGCAGGCATCCATATGCGTTCACCCTGTCTCCTTGGTCGGGGCAACGCGGCGTGATGGCTGAGGAGGCCGGCGTCGCGGCTTGCGCCTGGGCCGTGTGAGCGGAGCCGTGCGGCGCTGGATGTCGACGATAGTTCTGGGGTATTTCTCTCTGGAGCGGTCGCGGGCAGCGCTGAGAATAGTGCGAGCAACGTCTCGTGCGGCGGCGGCTGCGACCCAAGGCTCAGCATCGCCGATAGCGCGGATGAGGCTCTGGAGAGCCGCGCGCGACCTTCCGAGCTGGAGGGTGACGGCGAAAAGAGTCCGGCGCTGTGGCTTGTGTTGCGGCTCGGGCTCAGGCTCGGCTTCCGGCTCAAGGCGGTGCGCCCGTGGCTGTTGTCCAACACGAGGCTGTGCTGGATTCGTGAGCTCAGGGGGAAATGGTCTCTGCGGGCAGAGACTGGGAAGAGCCGAACCTCTCGGAGAGCTCCGCCAGACGAGTACTGATGTCGCGAGCGAGCAGCGCCGCGAGCATCGAGGCGGTGATGGTCAGGTCCAACGATGCCGGATGACTCAATCGGCGGACTTGATCGAGGCGCACGCCGCCCTTCCAATTTTTGAAAAAGAGTTCCACTTCCCAGCGGACCCGGTAGATTTCGGCCAGGTCGTGGGCGGTGAACACTGCGCGCGGGAGCGACGACAGGTAGTAGCGATCCTCGCCATCGAAGGGCACGCACACGACACGTGCAACGGCCTTGCGCCCGTTGTCGTCTACGAGCTCGACGTCCAGATCCAGAACGCTCTGACGGTGGACGTGACCGAAAGCACAGGCATCGTTGAGCTTGAGAGGTTTGCCGCTTTCGTCGGCCAATGCTCGACGATGACCGGTAGAGCCGTAGGAGGCCAGCACGATGGGATTCGCGCCGTCCTTGAGCCGCTGCAGCACATGCGCGCCTGCCGTCGTCGCGTCGATGAACCGCTCGTAGCTGTTGAAGCCCAAGTCCCAGATGTACAGCGCCCCTGGCGCCCACGTGGGAGCGAAGCCCTCGCTGTCGTGGACCGACCCGGCCGTTGTCTGAGAACTGATGACGGCTGCTGCGCGAACGCTGTAGATGGCATGCAGCTTGAGCTCGGCAGGTTGACCCGTGCCGGGATAGCTGCCGCTGAGTGCCGCGGCGAGCTTGAACGCGCAGCCGTCCGGAACGAGCACGTCCGCGAAGCTCTCCAACCGACCTCGCAGCTCGGGATGCGCCTGCTTGCTCAGCTGACGCAGTCTCCGTCGCAGCAGTCGCTTGAGCACCGGCGCCATCTTGTGCGC
>NZ_JACDCU010000172.1 GCF_013817365.1 Methylibium sp.
CAGCCGGTGGATTCGCCGGCCTCGAGCGCGAGACGGTGGCGGGCCAGGAACTCCTGGTAGGTATCGATGCCGCGCAGCTGCAGGATGGTGTTGCGCACGGCGGCCTCGACCAGCACGGCAAGGTTGCGGCCGGCGTCCACCGCGATCACCACTTTGCGCACGGGCACATCGATGATGGGCTCGAAGAGCGGCTCGTAAGGCAGCCGCTCGAACTCGCGCTCCAGCGTCTCCGTGCGCACCATGTGCACGATGAGCTTCAAACGCATCTTGCGGCGCACCGCGGTCTCGCCGAAGATCGATTTGATGTCGAGCAGCCCGATGCCGCGCACCTCCAGCAGGTTCATCAGCAACTCGGGGCAGCGGCCCTCGATGGCGGTTTGCGAGATGCGGTAGAGGTCCACCGCGTCGTCGGCCACCAGGCCGTGCCCGCGCGAGATCAACTCCAGGCCGAGCTCGCTCTTGCCCAGCCCGGACTCGCCGGTGACAAGCACGCCCAGGCCCAGGATGTCCATGAAGACACCGTGTCGCGTGGTGCGGTCGGCAAAGTGCTGACCCAGGTGCGTGCGAAGCACGTCGATCACATGCCCCGCCGGCTCGGCGGTCACGAACAGCGGTATCTCGGCGCGTTCGCACAGAGCCACCAACTGCTCGGGCGGCGGCTGGTTGTCGGCAATGATCACCACCGGCGGCTCGAGGGTGACGATGCGCGAGACCCGCCGGGCCTGATCTTCGGGCGAGCAGTCGAGCAGATAGCGCACTTCGCGCCGTCCGACGATCTGCACGCGGTAGGGGTGGATGTAGTTGAGGTAGCCGACGAGGTCGGCTGCCGACTGCGCGTCGCGCACCGCGAGCTCGTCGAAGCGGCGCTCGGGGTGGGCGTGACCCGCCAGCCATTCCCAGCGCAGGGCGGCACGATGGGCCTCGAACAGCGCCTCGGCGCTGATGACGGTCGGCTTCATGGGTGACCGCGCCGCAGCCGGCGGGCCCGCCGCCCGGGGCTCAAGCGACCGACTTCAGCGGTTCCCAATTCGAGATCAGTTCGTGCAGCTTGGCGGCGTCCGGTTCTGCCTTCAGCTTCTCGCGCAAGCCGCGGTCGGACAGCAGTTCGGCGATCTCGGAAAGGATCTCGAGGTGGCGCTGGGTAGCCGCCTCGGGCACCAGCAGGAAGATCAGCAGCGAGACCGGCTCGTCGTCCGGGGCGTCGAAGCCGATCGGCTGCTGCATGCGGATGACGGCAGCCAGCGGATTCTTCAGGCCCTTGATGCGGCCATGCGGAATGGCCACGCCGTGCCCTAAGCCGGTCGAGCCGAGCCGTTCGCGAGCGAACAGGTTGTCGGTGACTGTGGCGCGGGCGATCGCGTGGCGGTTCTCGAACAGCAGGCCAGCCTGCTCGAACACGCGTTTCTTGCTGGTGGCGTCCACGGCGACCAGAACATTGCTGGCGGGCAGGATGGCGGCGAGACGATTCATCGGATCGGGGTGTCGGTTCCGGCGGACCTGGCCGACACGTGGGCTAAAACTGAAAGGAAATTATAGGAAGCGCAACGCGCATGGGGAGATGCGCTGGCCGTTCACCCCGCATGCGGGTGGCAAGGGTTGTCGTGCGGCAACGGCTCTGAACGGCGGGAGCACAAAAAAGCGGCCTGGCGGCCGCCCCCGGGGTCCATTGCACTCCGTTGCTTACTGCAGATCGGTCGCGTCGAGCCGTTTGGCCGACGCGTGATGATGGTCTTGCACCCGGTCCTTGTGGCGGCAGACCTGGCGATCGAGCTTGTCCATCAACTCGTCAATCGCGGCATACATGTCTTCGTTGGCCGACTCGATGAAGATGTCCTTGCCCTTGGCGTGCAGAGTCACCTCGGCCTTCTGGCGCCTCTCCTTTTCCTTGAGTTTCTCCACGGTCAGCAGCACGTTGATGTCCACCACCTGATCGAAGTGCCGGGTGACGCGGTCCAGCTTGGTGAGCACGTACTCTCGCAAAGAGGGGGTCACGTCGAGGTGATGTCCGCTGATCGTCAGGTTCATAAGTGCTCCTTTCACGGGGTTGGAAGGCAGACCCTTCCGGCGCACGGGGCAAGCCGGGACGGTCGAATCCAGTGTGCGCCGGCGCCTGTCTCGTGACAAGCCGATGACCGCGCCGCCGCGGGGCCGGCGCGACCTTGCCGTACGGGCCCGGATGCCATAATTCGCGGTCTGGTTTTCGGAGCATCCGTTGGACCTCACCCCGCCTCGGTGACCGTCCACTCCAACCGCCCCCGCGCCGCCCGGTGCGAGGGGTTGCCGGGAGTGAGGCGGTCGCCTTCTCCCGGCGCCTGAACCCTCCCGTCAGGTGCCATGCGCGGCGCGCCACGCCGCCCCGGTTGTTGGAGTACGCATGCTCAACGTCTTCACGCTGGCCAATGGCCGGCTGTTCCAGGAAGAAATCGAAAGCGCGGATGCGCTGGCCGACGTGCAGCCGGTGTGGGTCGATCTGGAGAACCCCACCGCCGAGGAAAAAGGCTGGATCGCCAGCCGCTTCGGTCTCGTCATCCCTGATGACATCGTCGACGACGACATCGAGGAATCCGCACGCTTCTACGAAGAAGACAACGGCGAGCTGCACATCCGCTCCGACTTCCTGGTCGACGAAGACGCCGGCCCCGATCGCAAGGGCGCACGCAACGTGCGCGTGGCCTTCATCCTGCGCGACAACGTGCTGTTCTCCGTGCATGTGATCGACCTGCCGGTTTTCAGGCTGTTGCGGATGCGCGCGCGGCGCATCCCGGCGCTGATCGAAGATGCCAAGGACGTGCTGCTCAAGCTCTACGATGCCGACGCCGAGTACTCGGCCGATTCGCTTGAGGGCATCTACGACGCACTGGAGAAGGTCAGCACCCGCGTGCTGCAAAAGGAAGTCACCGATGCCGACGCCGCCGAGATCCTGGCCGCCATCGCCCGTCAGGAAGACCTCAACGGCCGCATCCGCCGCAACGTGATGGACACGCGCCGCGCGCTCAGCTTCATGATGCGCAGCCGGCTGCTCAATGCCGAGCAGTTCGAGGAGTCGCGCCAGATCCTGCGCGACATCGACTCGCTGGACTCGCACACCGCCTTCCTGTTCGACAAGATCAACTTCCTGATGGACGCCACGGTCGGCTTCATCAACATCAACCAGAACCGGATCATCAAGATCTTCTCTGTGGCCAGCGTGGCGCTGCTGCCGCCGACGCTCATCGCCAGCATTTACGGCATGAACTTCCGGGCCATGCCCGAGCTCGACTGGAGCCTGGGCTACCCGTTCGCGCTGGCCCTGATGCTCGCGAGCGTGGTTACGCCGTTCTGGTACTTCCGGCGAAAGGGCTGGCTGTAAATGGATCGGCGTCGCCGGTACGCTGCTGCGCCGCTGAAGCTTATCGTCCTGAAGGCCCGGGAAGCTGGGGGCGAGCTGCGGGCCGAAGGGGGCGGCTCGCTCCGGGCCAGCCGTGTTGGGGCAAAGCACTCAGCGCGATACGCGGCACGGCGAGAGTGGCCTGTCAGACTGCTCGAGCCCCAGCCGGATGGCAAGTTGTCTTGGTCATGGCGCGGCTCTAAACTGCATCATGCCAAAAAATGCGTTGAATACCGATGATTGTCCAGGACGATCGCGGCCACCTTCGTATTCGGCTGCCGGCCGGCCGGACCCCCTGACATGAACGAGCACGACCAGCGGCAGTCCGCGCTGCTTTCCATCGCCGCCGTGGAGCGCGACACCGGCCTGAGCAAGGACACCCTGCGCGTGTGGGAGCGTCGCTACGGCTTTCCGACTCCCGCGCGCGACGTGTTCGGGGAGCGCGCGTACTCGGTTGATCAGGTCGAGCGGCTGCGCATCATCAAGCGGCTGATGGACGCCGGTCACCGGCCAGGGCGCATCGTGGCACAGCCGATCGAAGCGCTGCAGCGGCTCGGCGATCCCTCAACGCCGAGCGGGCCCGGCGACGCGGCGGCATTGCCCGATCTGCGCGCCTACATCGACCGTGTGCGCGCTCACGACGTGGCAGGGCTGCGGCGCGAACTGGCGCAGGCGCAGTTGCGGCTCGGGTTGGGGCGCTTCGTGGTCGAGATCATTTCGCCGCTCAACACGCTGATCGGCGATGCATGGATGCGCGGGCACCTCGAGATCTTCGAGGAGCACCTCTACACCGAGTCGCTGCAGGTCGTCCTTCGCAAGGCCATCGACAGCGTGCCGGTGCCCCACCCGGGCAGCCACCCGCTGGTGCTGATGAGCACCTTCCCGAACGAGACGCACGCGATCGGGCTGCTCATGGCCGAGGCGCTGTTCCTGCTGGAGGGCTGCCGCTGCGTGAGCCTGGGTCCGCAGACGCCGATCTGGGACACCGTGCTGGCGGCCACCGCGCTGCGTGTGGACGTCGTGGCCATCGCTTTCACGGCCGTGCTCACGCCGGCCGTCGTCTTGGAAGGACTGTCCGAACTGCGCAGCAAGCTGCCCGGCTCGGTTGACGTGTGGGCCGGAGGGGCCGCGCCCGTGCTGCACCGGCGGCCGACGCCGGGCGTCACCGCAGTCGCGTCGCTGGCGCAGATTCCGGACGAGGTACGACGCTGGAAGGCCGCGCGATCGTAGGCAGGCGGGGGGCTGGAGCGCCGAATGCTCCGCAGTGCACGTCAAGGCCACGTCACGGGTCTTCGACCCTGTGATAAACGTGAAATACCCCACACCTACAATTCCGCAGGCTACAAGGAGGTCGCCGTCATGCTTTACCCCGAACTCTTCAAGCAGCTCGAATCCGTCCGCTGGAACATGGACACGGACATCCCTTGGGACCAGTTCGACGCCAGTCTGCTGACCGAGGAACAGGCGCAGACGATCAAGATGAACGCGATCACCGAGTGGGCGGCGCTGCCGGCCACAGAGATGTTCCTGCGCGACAACCGCGACGACAGCGACTTCTCCGCTTTCATGAGCGTGTGGTTCTTCGAGGAGCAGAAGCATTCGCTGGTGCTAATGGAATACCTGCGGCGCTTTCGGCCCGACTTCGTGCCGACCGAGGCCGAACTGCACGAGGTGCGCTTCGAATTCGATCCTGCGCCGGCGCTGGAAACGCTGATGCTGCATTTCTGCGGCGAGATCCGCCTGAACCACTGGTATCGCCGTGCCGCCGAATGGCACAGCGAGCCGGTCATCAAAGTGATCTACGAGACGCTGGCGCGCGACGAGGCCCGCCACGGCGGCGCCTACCTGCGCTACATGAAGCGCGCCATGAACAAGTTCGGCGACGAGGCGCGCGCCGCCTTCACCAAGGTCGGCGTGCTGATGGCCAGCGCGCGGCGCACGGCGCAGGCGCTGCACCCGACCAACCTGCATGTCAACGAGGCACTGTTTCCGCGCGATACCGTGCAGTCACGCCTGCCCAACCCCGAATGGCTCGAGGCCTGGCTGGACAAGCAGATCCAGTTCGACGCCGTGTGGGAGAGCAAGGTGGTCGAGCGCATCCTGCACAACCTCAGCCTGCTGATGGAGCGCAGCTTCGCCAGCGTGCAGGAGCTCAACCGCTATCGCAAGGAACTCACGCAGTCGCTGGCCGCCGCGGCCGCGGCGCGCGGTCCGAAGCCGGCCTGATCGAAATCGTGGATGGTCAGCGCTTCAACGCGACGCGGTGAGGCGCTGCTGATCGGCCTTGCGGTCCGCGGCCACCTTCTGCGCGCTGGGCCGTTGCTCGATCAGCTTTACATAGGCCTTCCAGTCGATGCCGGCGGCGGCCACGAGATCGGTGCCGTACACCGCGCGCGTCGCCAGTCCCGCCAGCGGCAGGTGCACGTAGGCCGAGCAGTCGGCTAATGAGAACGCTTCGCCCGCAACGTGCGGTAAGAACCGGGCCAGGCGCTGAAAGGCGTGGAGGTTCTTCTCGATCTGCGGCCGCACGCGCTCCAGGAACTTCTCCGGCAGCGGCGAACTGAAGAAGGCCTGCGGGTAGAGCTGGCGCACCGAGAGTTCGAGGTGCTGCTCGAGAAAGATCGTCAGCTCACGCACCTTGGCCACCTCCCACGGATCGGTCGGCAGCAGCGGCGGGCTCGGGTGCGTGGCCTCCAACCAGTCGACGATGACCTGGCTCTCGCACAGCGGCCCTTGTGGGGTTTCGATGTACGGGATCTTGGCGAGCGGAGACGAAGCCATGACCTCTTCGCCGCCGCCCGTCTTGACCGGTTTTTCCTCGAACGGGATGCCTTTTTCCAGGAGGACCAGCTTGACCTTGTTGTAGTAGTTGGAAATCGGCATGCCGCACAGCGTGATCATCGAATCGCTCCTTCGAAGGGTTGCCGCGCAGTCTAGGTCGAAGCCTGTCGGTGCGTTGCCGCCAGAGTGACAATGAACCGGTGAATCTCCCTTTGCCTGCCTTCTGCGACAAGCTCTGCACGCCTGACACGCTGATGCCGCGCCTGCAGGCGCTGGCCCGCCCGGTGGTGTTCACCAATGGCGTGTTCGACCTGCTGCACCGCGGGCACGTGACCTGTCTTGCGCAAGCGCGCGCCCTCGGCGGCAGCTTGGTGATCGGCCTCAACAGCGATGCCTCCGCACGCGGCCTCGGCAAGGGCCCCGGGCGGCCGCTCAACGGCGAGACAGACCGTGCGAGCGTGCTGGCCGCGCTGGAAAGCGTTGACCTCGTGGCGCTGTTCGACGCGGCCACGCCGGTCGAACTGCTGGCGCGGGTGAAGCCCGACCTTTACGTCAAGGGCGGCGACTACGACATCGAGACACTGGCCGAGACCGCGCTGGTGCGTAGCTGGGGCGGGCGGGCGATCGCCATTCCTTTCGTCGCGGGCTACTCGACCACGTCCCTGGTGCGACGCATCCGCGGCTGAGCCAGCAGCGAGCCCAGCACGGCGCCGGCCACGGCGCCGGTGCTGTGCGCGATCGGCGCGACCGGAATGTCCCAGCCGTCCGGATAAGCCAGGGGCCCTTGCCACGGCGCCTCGAAGAGAAGCTTGAAGCCGAGCACTGCGGCGATCACCCCACCCACCCGCCGCTGCGCCCCGGTGCCCCGGCGCAGCAGCACCGCAGCCACCACCGCGACGCCGCCGTGCAGCACCCCTGACAAGCCGCCATACCGATGCAGCTCCGGCATGAGCAGCAAGCCGACATGCGTCAGCGGCCAGGCCAGCATCCAGGCCAGCGCGGCGCGCGCATCGACCCGGGCCACGGCGCCGAGCGCGATGACCAGCACGCCGCCGATCAGGTTGGCGACCAGATGCAGCGTGCTCAGATGCACCCAGGCCGCGCTCCATGCACGCCACGGCTCGCCGGGCCAGAGTGCCGGCCGCCAGCCGAGCACCGTGGCCGCGGCGGGATCTGTGGCAATGAAGAGGCTGGGCAGCAGCAGCACGGCACCGACCAGGCACCAGGCGAGCGTGCCGACCCGTGCACGCGTGAGGAGTGTCAGTTCAACCTCGCGCAGGCGCGCGGCGCCGCAGTCGGTTGCCTGTCGCGTCGCCCTGGGCAACGTGCTCGGCTCGGGGATGCCGGCGTTCGGTCGCCGGCCGCGCGGCGCCTGTGCGAGGACGTCGCCGCGAGGCCCGGAGCCCCGTCATGGCGGGCCGAAAACCGCTCCGACCAGCGCCCGCACCGCGTCGCGCTGCGCCGCGTGGCTGCCGGCCTCGAAC
>NZ_JACDCU010000173.1:0-6080 GCF_013817365.1 Methylibium sp.
GGACTGCGCTAGCGGTATCGCGCTGCAACGAGCATTGCGCAAGGAGACAGGCATGGATGCAAGACCGAGCCAACGGGTCGACGTGGACGTGCTCGTCGTCGGCGGCGGCGCGACCGGTGTGGCCGCGGCCACGACCGCCGCCCGTGCCGGGCTGAGAACCCTGCTGGTGGAGCGCTACGGCTTTTGCGGTGGCGGCGCGGTGGCGGGGCTGTCGGGGACCGTCTGCGGCCTGTACGAGGCAGAGGAAACGCCGCGCGAGCCGAAGAAGATCGTGTTCGGTTTCGTCGACGACTTCATCGCAGCGATGGAGCAGCGCGGCGGCCTGAGCGCACCCATGCTCTACGGCAAGACGTGGACGCGCGTGCACGAGCCGCTCGCTTGGCGCGACTCCGCCGACGCGCTGCTCGGCGATGCCGGCGTGCGCATCGCCTATCACTCCCTGGCCATCGGTGTGCACCGCAGCGGTGACCGGATCGAGGGTGCGACGATCTGGACCAAGGGCGGCCTGCTCGACGTGCGCGCGGGGCTGACCATCGACGCCAGCGGCGATGCCGACGTGGTGGCGATGGCCGGCCTGCAAACCTACTGCGGCGCCGACGGCGTGGTGCAGAACCCGACCATGATTTTCCGGCTGCAGGGCGTGGACACGCAGCGCTTCAAGGCCGCCTACGGCGCAGACACCATCCTGCCGCCCGAGGTGTCGGAGATGATCGCCACCGCCGCGGAGTCCGGCTACGCGCTGCCGCGCACCAAGATCTGGCTGTTCGAAACAACGCGCCCCGGCGAACTGCTGTGCAACTGCACGCGCGTGCGCGGTGCCGACGGGCGCGAGCTCAACTGCATCATTGCCGACGATTTCACGGAGGCGGAGATCCAGGGCCGCCGGCAAGCGCGCGAGTACGCCCGCTTCTTCAAGGACAAGCTCGCCGGCTGTGAGGCGAGTTGGCTCAACGACACCGCGGTGCAGGTGGGCGTGCGCCAGACGCGCCAGGCGCGCGGCACGGCGCTGCTGCGCAATGAGGACGTCGTGCGAGGCAGCAAATTCACCGATGGCGTGGCGCGCTCGCCCTGGCCGATCGAGCTGCATGCGGGCGCCAAGCCGCGCGTGTCGTGGCTGCTCAACGACTACTACGAGATTCCCTACGGCTGCTTCGTCCCCGAGCGCGGCGAGGGCCTGCTGTTCGGTGGGCGCTGCCTCTCGGCCGAGCACGAAGCGGTGGCTTCGGCGCGGGTGACGGCGCAGTGCTTCTCTTACGGGCACGCCTTGGGTGTGGCGGCCACCGTCGCGCTGCGCGAGCGCGTCGAGCCGCGCGCGATCCCGGGCGCGGCGGTGCGCGAACTGCTCAACCGACAGGGCGCCCGGCTCGACGGCTGACGAACTTTCGAGAACAAGGACCATGGTGCGACCTCTGAGAAGCAATTTCGAACGCGGCTCGACCCGCTGGGCCGTGCGCCACGCGCAGTGGAGCGCGATGGGCATCGCCGAAGCCGATTTCGATAAGCCCAAGATCGCGATCGTCAACACCTCGAGCCAGCTGTCGGTGTGCTTTCAGCACCTCGACGGCATCGCACGGCGTGTCAGTGACGCCATCCGCGCCACAGGCGGATTGCCCTTCGAGGTGCGCACGGCAGCACCTTCCGACTTCGTCACCAGCGCCGGCCGGCAGGGCCGCTACCTGATGCCCACGCGCGACCTCATCGTCAACGACATCGAGGTGCAGATCGAAGGCGCCGAGCTCGACGGCATGCTGCTGCTGTCGAGTTGCGACAAGACGACGCCGGCGCATCTGATGGCCGCCGCGCGGCTCGACGTGCCGAGCCTGATCCTCGCCTGCGGCTACCAGCTCGGCCGCCAGTGCGGCGAGCACCACGTCGATATCGAGGAGGTCTACAAGGCCGTCGGTACCGTCAAGGCCGGTCAGATGTCGATCGAGGGTCTGGAAGGCATGTGCCGCGTCGCCATCGACGGACCGGGCGTGTGCGCCGGGCTGGCGACCGCGAATTCGATGCACTGCCTGGCCGAGGCGCTGGGCATGACGCTGCCCGGCAACGGACCCATTCGCGCCGACGGCCCAAGACTGCACGAGTTGGCGGCGCAGGCCGGTGCGCGCATTGTCGAGATGGTGTCGGAGGATCTGCGCCCGCGCGCGATCCTCACGCCCGGCGCATTCCGCAACGCGGTGCGCTTCGCGGTCGCCACAGGCTGCTCGGTCAACGTGATGCGCCATCTGATCGCGACCGCCATCGAGGCCGAGTGCAATGTGGACGTGATCGAGGAGTTCGAGCGCGCCGCAGACCAGGTGCCGCTGCTCACGCGCATCCGCCCCAACGGGCCGCACCGCATCGAGGAGTTCGAGGCGGCGGGCGGTTGCCGCGCGGTGATGGCACGGCTGGGCACGCTGATCGACGGCGAGGTGCGGACCGTCTCGGGCCACAGCGTCGCCGAGGTACTGGCGCGGGCGCCCGACATCGACGCGAACATCATCCGGCCGCTCGACGACCCTTTCGCGCACGAGCCGGGCTTGATGATCATTCGCGGCTCGCTGGCACCCGACGGCGCACTGGTCAAGCTGGCCGCGGTGCCGCAGGGCATTCGGCGCTTCAGGGGCGAAGCCCGGGTGTTCGAGGACGAGGCGGTCGCCATCCAGGGGTTGGAGAGCCACACGGTGGAAGCGGGGCAGGTCATCGTGCTGCGCATGCTCGGCCCGAAGGGTGGGCCTGGGACGGTGTTTGCTGCGAGCTTCATGGCCGCGTTGGTGGGCGCCGGGCTGGGAAGCGACGTGGCCGTGGTCACCGACGGCGAGTTGTCGGGCCTGAACAGCGGCATCACGATCGGCCAGGTGATGCCCGAGGCGGCCGAGGGCGGCCCACTGGCGGCGGTGCGCGATGGTGACGTGATCGAGATTGATCTCACCGCTCGCCGCATCGAACTGGAGGTCGACGCCGGCGAGATTGCGCGCCGGCTCGAGGGCTTCACGCCCCCACAACCAAAGGGCCCGTTCGGCTGGCTGCACCTGTACGGCCAACTGGTTCAGCCGCTGTCCCGGGGCGCTGTGCTGGGCGCGCGGTCGGTGTCCACGACCCCGGCGTTGACGCCGCGCATCGTGCGCCGTTCATGAATTGGCGAGAGCGCGGCACCGCGACTCAGGAGATCGGCATGCGAACCATTCGACTCACCGATGCGGCAGGACAGGCCGAACGCGCCCGCAAGTTTCACGCGCTTCACGAACGGCCCGGCGCCTTCGTGATCCCCAATCCCTGGGACGCCGGTTCGGCCAAGCTGCTTGCGGCCATGGGCTTCGAGGCTCTTGCGACGACCAGCGCCGGCTACGCCTTCTCGATCGGCAAGCCCGATTCGCAAGGCGCGGTGAGCCGCGACGAGACCTTGGAGAACGTGCGGGCGATCGTCGGCGCCACTGGGCTGCCGGTCTCCGCCGATCTGGAAAACGGTTTTGGCGATGACGCCGCGAGCTGTGCCAAGACCATCCGCATGGCCGCGCAAGCGGGACTGGTCGGCGGTTCGATCGAAGACGCCACCGGCCGCAACGACGCGCCGATCTATCCCTTCGAGGAGGCAGTGGAGCGTGTGAGAGCGGCCGTGAAGGCGGCGCATGCACTGAGCTTTCCCTTCGTTCTGACCGCACGCGCGGAAAACCTGATCCACGGCCGCATGGATCTACCCGACACGATCCGCCGCCTGCAGGCCTATGCCGAGGCGGGCGCCGACGTGCTGTATGCGCCGGGACTGAAGACGCCACAGGACATCGCGGCGGTGGTGCAGGCGGTGACGCCCCGGCCGGTCAACGTGCTGATGGGGCTTGCCGGGGCGGCGCTGTCGGTGGACGAACTGGCGCGCCTGGGCGTCAAACGCATCAGCGTCGGCTCGGCGCTGGCGCGCGCCGCCTACGGTGAATTCCTGCGTGCGGCGCGGGAAGTGCGAGAGCAGGGCACGTTCACCTTCGCGCAGAAGGCGGTGCCGTTTGCGGAGATCAATGCGATGTTCGGGGGCTGATCAGGCTCGAGCCCCCGAGCACACGGCGAGCCCGGCGTCGACCCGCTCGCCAGGAAGATCGGCTGCGCGGTAGAGCCGGTACACCCGCTTGTGATTGACGCCCGCAAAAGATCGCATCCCTCGCATCCCTGACATTCCAACATACGTTAGAGTTTAAGCATGAGAGAGCTCAAGAACCGGTTGTACGAGCAAGTCGCCCGCATCGGGAAGGCGGTTGCCAGCCCGAAGCGCCTCGAGCTCATTGAGCTCCTGTGTCAGGGCGAGAAGACCGTCGAGACGCTGGCAGCACAAGCCGAAATCAGCGTGAAGCTCGCCAGCGCGCATCTCAAGGTGCTCCGTCAGGCCCGCCTCGTCAACACCCGCAAGGACGGCAAGTACGTGCTCTATCGGCTAGCCAGCACCAGCGTGGCGGACCTCTGGGTGAACCTGCGCTCGGAGGCTGAGGAACGTCTGGTCGAGCTCCAGATGGCGCTCACGTCCATCGTCGAGCACGCAGACGAGCTGAAGGGAGTCGACCGCGCTGACATCCTGCGCCGAGCCGCAGCCGGTGAGGTCGTCGTTCTCGACGTGCGCCCCGCGGACGAGTTCTCCGTCGCTCATCTGCCGCATGCGCGTTCGCTTCCTGTTGACGAACTCAAGAAGCGCCTGGCCGAACTGCCGAAGGACGTGCCGGTGGTCGCGTACTGCCGTGGCCCGTTCTGCGTGATGGCCAAGGATGCCGTCGAGCTTCTGCGGAACAAGGGCTACCAGGCCTTCCACCTGACCGACGGCGTCGCAGAGTGGCGTGCCAAGGGTCTTCCGGTCGAGGAGTAACGAGGTGCCGCCATGAAAACGCTTCTCGTCCAGAACGACGCGCCCTCCGATAGCGAGCGCACCGCAACGGCACCGACTCGCCGGCACGCTGGTCAAGAAGGAAGGCAACGGTTCGAGAAGCGCTTCAACCCCATGCTGTCGATGTTGAAGGAAGCCTTCGTCGAGGCGGTGACTGCCGAGATTCCGCCACAGCCGGCGGACGTGGCGCACATCGTCGAGGCCAATCTTCGTGGTGTAGTGCCTGATGCGGCCCACGCCTGACCGTACGATGAACTTCGGCATCCGCGCCAACCTGGGTCAGTTCCTGCAGCAACTGCTGCAGGTTCTGCTGGTGGGCATGACCATCGGGATGATGCGCACCGTCGTCCCAGCGCTCGCTGAGACGGAGTTCGGCGTGCCTCGCGGCTCCTTCATGCTGCTGGTGGCGTTCGTCGTGGCCTTCGGGTTCGTAAAAGGTGCGATGAACTTTGTGGCAGGCCGCATGGCGGAGCAGCTCGGCCGCAAGCGGGTGCTGCTCTTTGGATGGCTGGTCGCGCTACCCATCCCGCCCCTGGTCTACTTCGCCCCCAGCTGGTCTTGGGTGGTCGCGGCGACGGTCCTCCTGGGCATCAACCAGGGTCTGACCTGGTCGATGACCCAGACGGCAAAGCTCGACTTCACCCGGGCCGACCAGCGCGGCCTCGTCATCGGGCTCAATGAGTTCTCGGGCTATGTCGGCGTAGCCATCGCCGGCATCATCACCGGCTACCTGGCGTCGATGCTGGGGCCGCGTGAAGGCCTGCTGTGGTTCGGCGCCGTCGTCATCGGTCTGGCTACGCTGCTGTCCTGGCTTACGGTCGCTGAAACCCTGCCCTGGGCACGTGATGAGGTGAAGCGGCACGCCAGCCCATCGGCTCAGGCGTTGAAGCCCAGGTACCCGACGGCCGTCGGCTCACAACCCTCGACGGCCGAGATGTTCGCGCTGATGAGCTGGCGCGACCGGCGTATGGCCGCAATCTGTCAGGCCGGGCTGGTGGAAAAGTTCGTCGACGCGCTGGTCTGGGCCTTCTGGCCGGTGTACCTGCACCAACAGGGGGTCAGCTTGCCCGGCATTGGCTGGATAGTGGGCATCTACGGCTTCACCTGGGGCGGGGCCCAGCTGGTCACCGGCAAGCTCTCCGACCGTGTCGGGCGGCATCTGCTCAACTCGTGGGGCATGTGGATTTGCGGCGCGGGCGTGGCATTGATGCCCTTGGGCAGCGGCGCGCTGTGGTGG
>NZ_JACDCU010000173.1:6090-7624 GCF_013817365.1 Methylibium sp.
GGCATGGCGATGCTTTATCCAAACCTGAGTGCAGCAGTCGCCGACATCGCGCACCCGAACTGGCGCGCCTCGGCCATCGGGATCTACAGGTTCTGGCGTGACCTGGGCTACGGCATTGGCGCCCTGGGCCTGGGTGCTGCAGCCGCACTGGGCGGCCGACTCGAAAGCGCCTTCTGGTTCGTCGCCGTCGCGATGCTGGTCTCCGGTGCTGTCCTCTACCGCTGGGGCGAGGAGACCCATCCTCGCCTAAACCCCGCGCCCTGACTTCCCTTCAGCAGGAGACACCCGCGACCACTCGTTGTATCGCCACCGCCCTGGCCCTGGCGCTGGCGCTGGCGCTGGCCCTTGCCGGCTGGCGTTCCTGCCGCTGCAACGCGCCGGTTTGTAGTTGGTTGCCCTTGCCTCGCTAGGCTGACGCTATCGCGCCCTGCGGGCTGTCGTGGTTGCTGCCTTTTCTGAGGGCTTGACCGCCGTGCCGCTCGTTTGCCCGGTGGCGCGGGGAATCTTGGCGGCAGTGGCGGGGGGCGGCTCCTGAGAGAGGCGCATCACTGGCGCCATCGGCCGCTGCGACCGCAGGCTGTCGGCATCCAGGATCAAGCGCCCCTGTATGCGTCCCTTGATGCGTTTGACGCTGCGCGCCGCATCCGCCATGTGCTGTGTCATCAGCGCGCGTGTCTTTTCCACGTCGCGCGCGCGTGCGGCCAGGACGATGTTGCGATGGAACTCCGCATTGGCCGCTCCGAAGCGGCGGTGTTCCGCGGCCGGAGTCTGATTGCCGAACACGATCAGCTGGCGAATCATCTCGTTGATCAACTCGGAGACGAAGCGCAGGAACGGATTCGGATTGGCGGCCGCCAGGATGTCGTGGAAGTTCACGTCCTCGCGCCGCTGCTGCAGCAGGTTCTCCTGGCTGGACGTCGGGTCGCAGCAGGCGATGCTGTGTTCCAGCGCGTCGAAGTCCGCCTCCGTCAGGTGCGGCACCGCGCCGGCGGCCAGTTCGGGCTCGAGCCGCTGGCGCACGGCGTAGATGTCGTCGATCGTCACTTCCTTGAAGAACAGGTAGTTCTGCAGGAACTGCAGCGTGCGATCGAGCGGCACCTCGACGATCGTGCCGCCGCCGCTCGGCCCGGTGGAGATCTTCACCAGGCCTTGCACTTCGAGCGACTTCAGGGCTTCGCGGATCGTGCCCTTGCTGACGCCGAACCGGGCCTGCAACTCGCTCTCGCGCGGCAGACGGTCGCCCGGGCTGAGGTCTTTTTCGGTGATGAGTCGCTTGATCTCTTCGGCCACCAGATCGGAGCGCTTGAGTGGTTTGATCTTCGACCGGACGGCAGGGCTGATTGGCATTAGTGGATCGTTGCAAGCGTTCGATGAAACGTCGTCTAGGGTTTGTCCGGTGAGCCTTCTTGCTATTTATACGTATAAATAGCATCAAACGTCAACGCATCTGTTCGACGCATCGGTATTCGTACCGTCGCCCTGTACCCGAAATCACGCCGCGCCGACGGCGCTTCCCGAAACCGTAACCGGAGAC
>NZ_JACDCU010000547.1 GCF_013817365.1 Methylibium sp.
CGACGAGCCCGAGCCCCGCAAACAAGAGGTAGGAAACCATGAACCTGTCCAAGTTCTTCATCGACCGGCCCATCTTCGCCGGCGTGCTCTCGCTGCTGATGCTGATCGCGGGCCTCATCGCGCTGCGTGGCCTGCCGATCTCCGAGTACCCCGAGGTCGTGCCGCCCTCGGTGGTGGTGCGTGCGCAGTACCCCGGCGCGAACCCCAAGGTGATCGCCGAGACCGTGGCGACGCCGCTGGAAGAAGCCATCAACGGCGTCGAGGGCATGCTCTACATGGGCAGCCAGGCCACCACCGACGGGCTGATGACGTTGACCGTCACCTTCCGGCTCGGGACCGACCCCGACCAGGCGCAGCAGCTCGTGCAGAACCGCGTGTCGCAAGCCGAGCCGCGCCTGCCGGAAGAGGTGCGCCGCCTGGGCATCACCACGGTCAAGAGCTCCCCCGACCTGACGATGGTCGTGCACCTGCTCTCGTCGAACGACCGCTACGACATGACCTACCTGCGCAACTACGCGGTGCTCAATGTCAAGGACCGGCTGGCGCGCATCGAGGGCGTGGGCCAGGTGCAGTTGTTCGGCTCGGGCGACTACTCCATGCGCATCTGGCTCGACCCGCAGAAGGTGGCCGAGCGGGGCCTGTCGGCCAGCGACGTGGTGCAGGCGATCCGCGGGCAGAACGTGCAGGCGGCGGCCGGCGTGGTGGGTGCGTCGCCCGGCCTGCCGGGCGTGGACCTGCAGCTCTCGATCAATGCGCAGGGCCGGCTGCAGAACGAGGAGGAGTTCGGCGACATCATCGTCAAGACCGGCGCCGACGGCGCCGTCGTGCGGCTGCGCGACCTGGGCCGCATCGAGCTCGGCGCCGCCGAGTACGCGCTGCGCTCGCTGCTGGACAACAAGTCGGCCGTGGCCGTGCCGATCTTCCAGGCGCCCGGCTCCAACGCCATCGAGATCTCGAACCAGGTGCGCGAGACGATGGCCGAGCTCAAGCAGTACATGCCCGAGGGCGTGGACTACGAGATCGTGTACGACCCGACCCAGTTCGTGCGCGCCTCCATCGAGTCGGTGATCCACACGCTGCTCGAAGCGGTGGCACTGGTGGTGCTGGTGGTGATCCTGTTCCTGCAGACGTGGCGCGCGTCGATCATCCCGCTGCTGGCCGTGCCGGTGTCGGTGATCGGCACCTTCGCGGTCATGCACCTGTTCGGCTTCTCGATCAACGCGCTGAGCCTCTTCGGCCTCGTGCTGGCGATCGGCATCGTGGTCGATGACGCGATCGTGGTGGTCGAGAACGTGGAGCGCAACATCGAAGCGGGCCTGAGCCCGCGCGAGGCGACCTACCGCGCGATGCGCGAGGTGTCGGGGCCGATCATCGCGATCGCGCTGGTGCTGGTGGCGGTGTTCGTGCCGCTGGCCTTTATCAGCGGGCTCACGGGGCAGTTCTACCGGCAGTTCGCGCTCACGATCGCGATTTCCACGGTGATCTCGGCGATCAATTCGCTGACTCTTTCACCGGCGCTCGCCGCGCTGCTGCTCAAGAGCCACGACGCGCCGAAGGACCGGCTGACGCGTGTGATGGACCGGCTCTTCGGCCGCTTCTTCGGCGCGTTCAACCGCGTGTTCAAGCGCGGCTCGTCAGCCTACAGCGGCGGCGTGACCCGCGCCATCTCTCGCAAGGCCGTGATGATGGGCGTGTACCTCGCGCTGCTCGCGGTGACCTTCGGCCTCTTCAAGGCGGTGCCCAGCGGCTTCGTGCCGGCGCAGGACAAGCAGTACCTCATCGGCTTCGCGCAGTTGCCCGACGGTGCCACGCTCGACCGCACGGAAGACGTGATCCGGCGCATGGGCGACATCGCACTGAAGACCCCCGGTGTCGAACACGCGGTCGCCTTCCCGGGGCTCTCGATCAACGGCTTCACGAACAGCTCCAACTCGGGCATCGTCTTCACGCCGCTCGAGTCTTTCGACAAGCGCAAGGATCCAAGCCTCAGCGCCGCGGCGATCGCCGCCAACCTGAACCAGCAGTTCAGCCAGATCGAGGAAGCCTTCGTCGTCATGTTCCCGCCGCCGCCGGTGCAGGGCCTCGGCACCACGGGCGGCTTCAAGCTGCAGCTCGAGGACCGCGGCTCGCTCGGCTACGAAGGCCTGGACGCGGCGGTGAAGGCCTTCATGGCCAAGGCGCAGCAGGCGCCGGAGCTCGCCGGGCTGTTCTCGAGCTACCAGGTCAACGTGCCGCAGCTCTACGCCGACATCGACCGCACCAAGGCGCGCCAGCTCGGCGTGGCCGTGACCGACGTGTTCGACACGATGCAGATCTACCTCGGCTCGCTGTACGTGAACGACTTCA
>NZ_JACDCU010000174.1 GCF_013817365.1 Methylibium sp.
GCGCTGCGACGGGTATGGCGCCTGAGCGTGGCCACCAGGTGGCCCAGGTCGAAGGGCTTGCCGATGTGGTCGTTCATGCCGGCGGCCAGGCAGGCTTCGCGGTCGGACGCCATGGCGTTGGCGGTCATCGCGATGATGGGCACCGCGGCCAGGCGCGGGTGGAGGCGGATGCTCGCGGTCGCGGCGTAGCCGTCCATCACCGGCATCTGCAGGTCCATCAGCACCGCATCGAAAGGCGGCGCGGCGGCCAGGACGGCGTCCACCCCTTGCCGGCCGTCGTTGGCCAGCGACACGATCGCGCCCTCGTCGCTCAGCAGTTCCTGCGCCACCTGACGGTTGTTGGCGTTGTCCTCGACCACCAGGATGCGCAGCCCGGCCAGGCGGTCCGTGCCGCGAGAGGCCTGGCGCTCGTGCGGTGCGGGCGGTCCATCCCGTGCCGCTTTCGCATCGGTCACGGCGTCGAACAGCATGGAAGCGGTGACCGGCTTGACGAGAAAGCCGCTCAGCAGCGCCTGCTCCTGCGGACTGCGCTGCGCGAGCATTTCGCGGCCGTGGGCGGTCACCATCACCAGCAGAGGCGTGGGCGATGCGCCACCGGCCAATGCACGGATGCGCATGCTGCATTCCCAGCCGTCCATGCCGGGCATCTGCCAGTCCACGAACACCGCTTCGTAGGCGGCGCCGGCCGCGGCGCGGGCCTGCAGCAGGTGCAGGGCCTGCTCGCCGCTGTCCGCCATGTCCGCCTGCCAGCCCAGCGATTGCGCCATGCCGGCCAGCAGCTCGCGTGCCGTTGCGTTGTCGTCGACGATCAAGGCGCGCAGCGGCGAGCGCAAGGCCGCGCCGGCTGCGTTGGCCGCGTCGGCCGCGCCCGCGGCATCGGCGCTGTCCGCCACCGGCACGCGCAGCCGGAAGCCGAAGCTGCTGCCCAAGCCGGGCGTGCTCTGCACGCTCAACGTGCCGCCCATGAGCTCCACCAGCCGCTGCGAGATCGACAGGCCCAGCCCGCTGCCGCCGAAGCGCCGGGTGGTCGAGGCCTCGGCCTGCGAGAAGCCTTCGAAAATACGGGCCTGGTGCTCGGGGGCGATGCCGATGCCGGTGTCGCGCACGCAGATGTCGAGCAGCACGTCGGCTTCGCTGCGCTCCGCCACGCGCAGCCCGATCACCACCTCGCCTTGCGACGTGAACTTCACCGCGTTGCCGGCCAGGTTGATGAGAACCTGCTGCAGCCGAAGGGCATCGCCCAGCAGGCTGCGCGGCACCGAGGGGTCGATGTCGAACAGCACTTCCACGTCCTTGTCGCCCACGGTGGCCGAGAGGATGACCGACAGGTCGCGCAGCAGGTGGTCGATGCGAAAGGGCTGCGGGTCGAGCGCCATCTTGCCGGCCTCGACCTTGGAGAAGTCCAGGATGTCGTTGAGCAGCCCGAGCAGCGAGCGCGCCGCGCCTTCGGTCTTGCCGGCGTAGTCGAGCTGGCGCGCGGTGAGCGGGGTCTTCTGCAGCAGCGCCAGCATGCCCAGGATGGCGTTCATGGGCGTGCGGATCTCGTGGCTCATGTTGGCGAGGAAGCGGCTCTTGGCCACGCTGGCCTGCTCGGCCTGGCGCATGGCGTGGCGCAGCGATTCCTCGTATTCGTTACGCCGGGTCACGTCGTGCGCCACGCCCAGGTAGCCGAGCAGTTCGCCCCGGTCGGTGCGCATCGCCGTGACCACCATCGACACGCTCACGCGGCTGGCGTCCTTGCGCACGTAGCGCCATTCGCGCTCCTGGCCGAGCAGCGCCGCATCCAGCACCAGCGCGGGGCCGCGCACGGGCCGGCCGAGCTGCGCGCTGAGCTCGACGCTGCGCGAGATCACTTCCTCGGGGTCGGAGAAGAGCGCCGGCGTGTGCAGGCCCACCACCTCGCCGGCCGCATAGCCGAGCAGCCGTTCGGCGCCGCGGTTGAAGACGGTGATCTTCAGGTCGGTGCCGGTCGCGATGACGGCCACTTCCGAGGCAGCGTCGAGCACGCTGCGCATGACGGTGTTGCTGCGCCGGATCTCCTCTTCCATCGCATGGCGCGCCGTCACGTCCTGGAAAGTGCCGACCAAACGGATCGGCCGGCCGCCGGCGAACTCGGCCTCGCCCACGGCGCGCACCCGGATGGCGCGGCCCGTGGCGGTGATGAAGTCGAGCTCCAGGTCCCAGGGCCGCGCAGCATCCTCCATCGCGCTGCGCACCGCGCGCTCGATGAGCGGGCGCGACTCGGGGGCGTAGAAGTCCAGGGCCTGCTCGAGCGTGGGCTCGTAGTCGGCCGCGACCTCGCAGATGCGGCGGGTCTGCGCCGACCAGCTCAGCCGCTGCGTGGCCAGATCGAGCTCCCAGCTGCCCACGCCGGCGATGCGGCCGGCCCGCTCGAGGAAGGCCTCGCTTGCGTTGAGTCTCTCCTCGGCCTGCTTGCGGTCGGTGATGTCCATCTGCGTGCCGGCCATCCATTCGGGCCGGCCGTCGGCGGTCCAGGACGACACGCGCCCGCGGTCGAGCACCCAGATCCAGCGGCCGTCGCGGTGGCGCATGCGCGACTCGCACTCGAAGTAATCGAGCTCGCGGCTGAAATGCCGCTCCAGCAGTTGGCCCGAGCGTTTCAGGTCGTCGGGGTGGGCGCGGTCGAGCCAGCTCTGGCTGCTCAGCGGCGCCAGCTCGGCGAGCGAGAAGCCGATCATCTCGGCCCAGCGCTCGTCGCAGCGGTACTCGCCCGTCTGCACGTTCCACTCCCATGTGCCGACGTTGGTGCCTTCCAGGATGTCGGCCAGGCGCTGCTTCTCACGCGCGCGCTCGCCGGCGGCGGCCTTGCTGGCGGTGATGTCGGTCTGCACGGCCATGAAGCCGCTCAGGCGGCCCTGCGCGTCGCGCAGCGGCTGTATGTCGATGTCGAGCCAGTAGTCCTGGCCGCTCTTGCTGCGGTTGAGTATTTCACAGCGCACGCTTTGCTGGGCATCGAGTGCTTGGCGCAGCGCCGCGACCGTGGCCGGGTCGGTCCCTTCGAACTGCAGCAGTTCGCCCGGCGAGCGCCCCAGCGCCTCGGCGAGCGAGTAGCCGGACACGCGCGTAAAGCCCTCGTTGACCCAGGTGATGCGCCGCTCGGCGTCGGTGATGACGACGAGGTTGGAGGTGCGCTCGGCCACCTTGGCCAGGCGGTCGAGATCGGCCGTCATCCGCCCCGCCAGGGCCAGCGCGCGCTCGCGGCCCGCCGCCAGCAGCCACACCGACAGCGCCAGCACGGCGCTGAGCAGCGCACCGCCCAGGCCCACGAGGATAGGCGTGGAGTGGTCGAAGCTGTCCTCGAACTCCCGGTTGCTGCGGACGCGCAGCGTGAGGGCGCGGTCGCCGATCACCATGGCCACGGAGGTTGCGAACAGGCGGCCTGCCTCGTGCGGCCCCGCTGCCGCCCCCGCCGCTCGCTCGCCGTGCCCGGTCTCCTCGGCGGCGTACAAAAGCTTGCCGTCGCCGTTGTCCGAGCCGTCGAAGAGCTCGAAGTCGAGGCGCCGTTCGTTGAGCTCGAAGCTGCCGTCCAGCACCTCGGCCACGATGATCGGCGCGCATAACAGCCCGAGCAGGGCTGCCTTGCGCTGCGCTTGCGTGACAGGATCGCTGCCTTGCCGAAACAGCGGCAGCATGTAGATGAAGCCGGGGCGCTGCTGGCCGTCCTGCACGAGCGCGATGCGCCCGGTGAGGGTCGGCTCGCCGGTGCGGGCGGCGCGGTCGATGGCTTCGCGCCGCACGGCCTCCGAGCCGAGGTCGAAGCCAAGGGCCGCGCGGTTGGCGGGCAGCGGTTCGATGAACTTGATCACATGCAGCTCGGTCGCGTCGCCGCGGGGATGCACGTCGAAGTGCGGCTCGCTGTCGGCCCGCTCCAGGGCGATGAAGCGCTCCAGGTCTTTGCGCAGCACGCGCTGCGCGAAAGCGAACGCGCGCACGCCCGGAAACTCGACCGGTAGGTCGCGCGATTCGACGTACGCGCGGAACTCCGCGCGCTCCACGCTGCGGCTGGCCGCGAAAACGCCGCGGGCGCCCTTCAGGCCGTAGATCGGCTGGTTGATGCGGCGCTCGATCTCCGCTTGCAGCGTTTCGACCTGGCGCTCGAAGCGCGCACGGGCCGCCTGCCGGATGTCCTGGTGCAGCCACCAGGCGCCGGTCGACGTGAGCGCGAAGCCGCCCAGCAGCACGCACACGCTCAGGGCCAGGGGCAGGCGCCACGAGGCGCTGACCTGGCCGGGCCTCTCAGGATCGGCCCGGGAGCGGGCGACCGAGCAGCGCCACAGAACGGCCGGCACGGCCAGCAGGGAGAACAGCAGCAGGTGCAGCAGCGCCAGGGCGGGGGTCGAGGCGCCGCTCGGGGCGGCCAGCCGCAGCACCAGGGCCGAGATCACGGCGGCGAGCGCCGCGGCAAGGAAACTTTCCCGAAGCAGGCCAGGCACGGCAGAGCGCAAATGCATCGGAGTCGATCGTCCCGGGCGCCGGACAGGGCACAGCGTGTCGATGCGACAGCCGCACCGAATCGCATCGAGTATGGGACGTTGAGCCGACGCGCAAGCGCTGAACAGCGCGCCGAGAACAGCTCAGTTCGTCGGATCCGGCAGGATCACGCGCTCGGGCCTCGCTTGAATCGCGCGCGGCGCGTGCGCCGTGCTTGCCGCGTCGGCGTCTACCGGGTTCCCGGCTGGGGCGTGATCGGCGGCACGGTGGTTCCCGGGGACGCCGTCTGCGGCACGGTCCCCGGCGCGGTGGTGCTGCCCGGCGGCAGCGTCGCCGGCGGCACGATGCCCGGGGAGGTCGTCGGCGGTGGCAGCGTACCGGGCACGGTGCCCGGCGGCACGGTGTCGGGAACGGTGCCCGGCAGCGTGCCCGGGCCGGTGGCGTCGGGCGGCACGGTGCCGGGCGGCATGCCCGTGGCGGTGGAGCCGGGCTGCACGCTCACCCCGGGCTGCGGTGCGACCGACGTCGTGCCGGTTCGCCCGCCTTGTGCGGGCGGCGGGGACTGGATGATCGCGCCCGCTTCGGGCGCCGTGGGCGGCGGCGTCGGCATCGTGCCGGTTGCGCCGGTATCGGTGCCGGTGCCGGTGGAGGTCTGGGCGAACGCGGAGCCGGTGACCGCGAGTACCGCGGCGGCGAGCGTGGTGGAAAGCTTCATGAGGTGCCTTTCGACAAGGACAGGGTCCTGGAGTGCGGCAAGTCGCGTTCCTTGCACGAGCCTTCGCCCCCTCCGCCTGCTTGGCCGGTCGGCGCGAGAGTGGTGGTACTGGCTAGCGCCGCGGCTCGTCTGACGAAGGCGGCGTGATCTTCGGCTCGCCCTCGCCGTGAGCCCAGTCGGTGGTGGCACGATCGTCCGGGGTTCCCGCCTTGCGCTCCATGTCGGTGACGACGCGCTCATCATGACGGTCTTGTTGCTCTCCGCTCGACGGCGGCAAGCCGCCCTCCGCGCCGCGCTGTGCCGTCGCAGATTCCTGCTGTTGCGGCCGGCCTCGCTGGCTGCCGGTCTGGCCGGTGTCACGCGGGTCGGCGAAGGGGCCGGCCTGATCGCCCGGCCCACCTTGCACCAGGGAGTCGTCCTGCCGTGGGCTCCTGGCCGCGGTCCTGTCGGTTGTGGGTGTGCTCATGACGCCCTCCTGTCGCATTGCAATCCTGCTGAGCAGCAAAGGTTGTTCCCGGCGCGCTTTGACCCTTGGAGCACGCTGACGAAGCGGCCCACGATGGGTTCCCGCTATGGGCACGTTGCTTGCACTACGTCGGTAGATACCCCTAGCCTAGTCTGGAGCCCCTCATGCGTGCTGCCGTCCTCGGATCAACTCTGGTGCTTTCGCTGTGCTTTGCGGCCCCGACGTGGGGCGGGGAGAGCATCGAGCAGGTGCTCGAACGGTCTCAGCAGATGCAGTTCGATTCGCTGGCCGCGCAGCAAGTGCATGCCGACAGCCGCGAGGCGCGCATCGTGGAGGCCAGCTTCGAGCACCTCCTCACCAAGGTAGGCACGCCGGTGGCGGTGCGCCTGATGGTGGTGCGCGGGCCGATGCTGGCGGTCTGCCTGCTGGGCCGCATCGTCGTTGCCAATGCCTCGTTGGCCGACATGAGCGAAAGCGAGCGCCAGTTCATCCTGGCTCATGAGCTCGGCCATGTGTCGCACGGCCATTGGAACCAGCTCTCGAGCCTGTATCAGAAGTACATCCCCGACGAAGTGGTGCAGCAAAAGACGGATGCTGTCGCCGGCCCGCTCGGCCGTGAGGCTTCGCAACTCGCACACGATCAGGAATACGAAGCCGACGCCTTCGCGCACGACGTGCTGCACCGCATGGGCCAGCCGACCGATACCGCCGAGCTGTTGTTTCGCCGCCTGCCGATGGTCAAGCGCACCGCCACGCACCCCGGGACGCACGATCGACTCGCGCACATCCGTTCGCTGCAGGCGCGCGACAACCACCCGATGGCCGCTCGGTAAACATTGGCAGAAATGCCCGGCTCGGTTTGCGCAGGTCGATCTGCGCGCGATCGGTAGCATCAGGATCGCGTCGCCCGTGCCACGCTGCGCGCCGCCGAGAGCGCCCAGCGTACGACCCAGTAGCCGCTGAAATCCGCCGCCAGCCGCATGCGCTCGTTCAGGGGTAGATCGGCACGCAGGATCTCCCTCAGGCACGCCAGGGTGACGGCGATGCGCTTGTGCGCACTCCAGCGCCACGACTTCGACAGCCCCTCGTGGCTCCATACCTTGCGCACGAGTGGTTGTGGCACGCGCGTAAAGGAGCCGAGCAGGCTCAGGTGCAGCAGCCAGGGCCAGTCCGCGCAGAATTCGCCGCCGAGATGCCGGCGCATGCCGCCCACGCGCAGGGCTGCGGACTTTCTGAACAGGCCGCGGTTGGGCAGCCACCACAGGCCGGTCCGCTGTGCCAGCACGGCCAGCCGCTCCCGTGCGCTGCCCAGGCCTTCGAGATCGGTGTAGCTCATGGGGCGCACCCACGACTCGCTTTCGCCGCGAAAGTCGACGATCGCATCGGTGAAGGCGAGCACCGCGTCGGGAGAGCGTTCCAGCGCTTCGACCAGGGCCTGCACGTAGCCGGGCTCCAGCGGATCGTCGTGGAAGGCGAAGAACACGTACTCGGCCTCGGCATGCTCGAGCAGCCAGTTGACGTTGCCGATCCAGCCGAGGTTGCGTGCTTGCCGATGCACTTCGAACTGCGGGCGGCCTTCGGCGAATCGCCGGCACAGATCGAAGCTGCCGTCGGGCGAAGCGTCGTCGGAAATCAACACCTGCAGGTTCGCGTAGGTCTGCGCGGCCAGCGACTGCAGCGTGGGCTCGATGAAGGTTTCGGCCTTGTACGTGGGCATGCAGGCCACCACGCGAGGTGTGCGTTCGGAGGTGTTCATTGCCGACGCTACAGCGCTTGCAGCACCTTGTCCGCCGCCTGCTGACCGAACATCGGGGCGGTGGTCAGCTTGCCCGGGTCGAGCGAGTGATAGCCGCCGTGGGAGTTGACGCCCACGCGCGTACGGTCGTGCAGGCCGCTGGCGGGGTCGTTCACGTCGGTGCTCCCGTAGCCGACGATGGCGCCCGCATCCACCAGCAGCGGCTCGCAC
>NZ_JACDCU010000175.1 GCF_013817365.1 Methylibium sp.
GGGTGCCTTCCTGAGCAAAAAGCTCGGAAGGTAGGCCCCTGGGAAATCAAAAGCTTCGAGACGCCTTCGGCGCTGGCACTGGCCGGTATATGCCGACTCCGCACTGGCCGGTATATGCCGACTCCGCGCTGGCCGGCAGATGCCGACTCCGCCACCTGCCAGACCAGACCTCAAGTGGCCTGATTACGCCGACTCCGAAGTGGCCTGATTACGCCGGTCGCTGACATCGTAGCGGGTGATGTCGTACATGAAGCTGCTCCTTGGGGGTGTCGAGGAGCTGCAGTGTTCCGAGCTCGACCCTCAGACAGGGAGGACAAATAGCGGCGCGAGTCCCCGGCCGTGCGTCGGAGGCCACAAGAAGGAGCCATCCGGATTGGTGCCGGCTTTTACGTCGTGGGCTGAGTCCGTCGTCGGAGGTCGCTCGGAGGCCGCACCCGATCGGCGGTCCCCCAAACGCAGAGAGCCGCACGGGTGCCCGCCGATGCCAAGCGCCGCGTCGGCCAATCCGCCGGCGGTCAGCCGCGAGGTCAAGTCATGCATCGACGAAGCAAGCGGGTGGGAGACGCTGGAACTGCCGGTCTGTCGCCTAGGCCGCGTGAGCCATGCACCTGCAGCCCCGTGCAGTCGACCCCCAACGCGACGGTTCTTCCCCAGGGCGTGGCAAAGCACCGCGGCGGTCTGTGCCGCTGTCTAGAATCACGTCACTCGTTGGGCCGGCGCACAGTTAGGGGTGCCACCTGGGGGTGCCACTTGGCTCGCGACTCGACCCCCTGGCGCGTCGTGCAAGTTGTTGATTTTCTAGGCCTTGGCCGTCGGGCCGAGGGTTTTGGTGTCGCTTCCCTGAAGCGCTACCTAGGATGCTCTGCATCCGCCCGCGGTACTTCAACTCCGGCCTGCTGTCACAGGCGCCGCGCTTCAGCGGCATTCAATGAATCAACCTGAGCGCTTGGAGCCAGCTACCTTGCGCTTTACCGGCTTATTCGCCGAAAGAGCGGGCGCATTGCGTTTTGTCCTTCGTGCTTCGAGTGCCACCTTCACTTCCGCCCACGTTCGGGCGCGTTTTGTGGAGAGCTCTCCGGCTTGGAACGGACGAAGAACGAATGGCCAGTATCCCTTCACGCCAGCCAATTCAGCGTAGACGCGGATTAACTCCCGGCGACGCTTCGAGTCGTCCTCGCTCAGCCCCTCTCCCGTCTCAAGGCAAGCAAGAATTCGATGCAACTGGTCACGCCCGATGCCTAGCCGAAGCGCCTGCGCGCTGAAGTCAGAAGGACTTACCTGGCTTGCCAGGACTGCTGGCAGGCTCGCCCTCTTCTCCCGCTCCAAGCGCTGAAAGACGTCTTCCTGCTCACTCAGTTTCTCGAGGAGATCGGCCATCGCTACCTTGTCGTAATCGCGTTGCAGCCGACACCTGAGCTGAATCTCGCCCTTTGCCACTCGCAAACGGCGCTGTATCGACGAACTTGCCCGCCGAATCGTTTCCTCGGCATTCGGTTGCCAATACTGCTCCGACCTCAGCAGCGTCGCCAAAGTGGCCTCGACAACCACATCCAAGAGCCTCGCGGCATCCTCGGCATGCTCACCCGCTAACGACGACTGAAAAAGAAAAGACACCAAGTCTTGCACTCGGTCCTCAAGAGCACCGCGCCTGCGCTGCCGGCTTCTTGCCGACGTTTCGG
The DNA here is from genome assembly GCF_013817365.1 of Methylibium sp. Lineage (GTDB taxonomy): Bacteria > Pseudomonadota > Gammaproteobacteria > Burkholderiales > Burkholderiaceae_C > Methylibium. The sequence continues at coordinate 1,680 of NZ_JACDCU010000175.1, forward strand.
CCTTCTGTCGGTCTAGGCGCTCGCTCTCGATTCGACACCACCGGACCCATTCTTCTGCACCGGTGCCACGGGCATCCGCTGGTATCCATCCCAGCTTGGAAGCCGCCTCCACCAGTCGGAGGCACTTCGGGGCGCCACACATGCGATTGCCGGTTGCGTAGCGACGCAGTTCCCTTCGAACGGCCTCCGCAGATTGACCCAACTCATGGGCCAGAAACACGTGCACGGTCCGACGTCGCATGGTGATTTCGACAGCAGATTCATCCAATTGCCCTTGCGCGAGAGCGGCGGCGCCTCTGGTCTCGATAGCTGCGGCGAGCGCCACGACCGCCGGGCGGAACTGAAGGGTCTCTTGACGGTTTCTGCTCATGATTAGAATTTTGTGCCTCTTAATGTGCCTGATACGCAGACGTATTGAACAGAACGACAAAGCTGCATATCCTTGATGCGATGAACTCTACCACTGTCATTCAAAGCATGCATACTTCTCCTGCAGCTCGGTGCGTCTACACCGCAAGATTGAACGACTCACCGCTTCCTGACCAACACTGTGGGCCTCTTATCTATTCGATTGTAGAGACTGGTAATGGCACTGAGCTCCCGCTCCGGATGCTCGGCGTCGACATCGTCAGCGAACGCCCTCAGAGAACTCGCCGTCAAGAACGTAACGTTGCCGCCCTAACGGCGATGCAATACGCGCCCGACCGTTCAAGGGACAAGGAGGACAGCTCGCCCGCACCGTTGCAAGCGCCCGCCAGGCTGCACGAGGTCGTCGCCTGCACAGAGTGTCAGCAGCCACGGGTAAGCGCCTCCTGGTTCGACAAGAGCCTTTCTCCGAAATCCCCGAACGGCGCACCGCAAGCCCTCGGCAGCTGACATGGGTGCTCGAGATGCACTTGCAGTTCTTCCGCGTGGGCTTTCCACGGAAGCCGCCATGAGCTATTTGGGACTAAAGCGCCGCGCATTCGACGCCCTCAAAGGCGAACTCCAGTCAATACGACTTGGAACGACCACCCTGTACGACCGCTTGGACCTCGATGCGCTGTTTGAGCGACTGAAGTCGTCACGCCAAGGCCCCGAGCAGAGAACGCCCGCGCTCTGGGAAGGTCCGGCGCCAACGCCGACCAAGGTCGGCATACCGACGAGCCAAAAGAGAACTAAAACATCATGGGACGCTCAACGGGCATCTATCGCGACGAGGGGACCGGTCGCTACTGGGTCGACAAGCGCTACCGCGGTGTACGACTACGCGACCACTTCGAGAGCCATCAAGAAGCTGAAGAATGGTTGATTCATCAACTCGAGAACCTTCGACGTCAGAAGCAGTTCGGGGAACGTCCGAAGGTCAAGTTCAGCGCCGCAGCCGCACGCTTCCTCGAGGAAAAGCGACTGGCTGGGAAAACCGTCTGCAAAGACCGATGTCTACCATCTTGATGCCGTCATGCCTTTCCTCGGTCACCTGGACATCGACAAGATTCACGACGCGAGTTTGAACACCTTCCGTGCCGCAAGACGGGCCGAAGGGCGAAAGACCAAGACCATCAATCTGTCGGTATCCGCCGTTCGGGCCGTCCTGAACAGGGCCGCAACGCTGTGGCGCGATGATGCAACTGGCTTGGCCTTGCTTGAACGTCCGCCCAAGTTCGTCGAAACGCCCGTCGACGACCAACGCCCTCCACGACCCCTCACTTGGGATGAGCAGGCGCGGCTTCTAGAAGCTCTGCCCAATCATCTCGCAGACATGGCACTGTTCATGTTGAACACCGGCGCTCGCGATGACGTCGTGGTCAGTTTGAGGTGGGACTGGGAACTATCGATTCCCGAACTTGGCGTGAGCGTCTTTCTGGTTCCCGAGGCGCACGTCAAGGGCCGCAGGTCCGAGAAGGTACTTGTACTCAACACGGTTGCGCAGTCCGCGGTGGAACGCATGCGGGGACGCCACCCTGAGAACGTCTTCGTGTGGCGACGTGAACGCAAATCCATCACGAAGAAGTACAAAGTGCCGCCCATGACGTATCGGCCGGTGGAAACGATGAACAACACGGCGTGGCAAACCGCTCGAAGGAAAGCAGGCCTCGGTGACCTGCATGTTCACGACCTGCGCCACACCGTCGGCGGAAGGCTGCGCGAAGCCGGAGTTTCTCAGCGCGGAATCGCCGACATTCTGTGGCACGCCGGAGGCTCGATGACCAGCCATTACGCGGTCGCCAGCATCGGCGAGCTTGTGCGCGCGCTTGAACTCATCAAGAACCCTACAGGTCAGCTCAACAAGTCAATCCTCACCCTGCGTGCGGAAGCAAGGGCAAAGAAGCTCGAACAATCCGTGGTGCATCGGCCCGTCGACCACGCGTCCTCGACATAAGCCGGCATCACATCCATCGAGCTGGTGAACAGTGGCCTCGCGAAGTCGGCTGCGCTTGCACTGGTAGCGTTCAGATTCGTATCGTGTTCGTATCGTATGCGTGCTCTTAATAAGGCTCAACATGGCGCGACCGTCTGTAACTTATGAGGAGGTGACAGCAGTAGCCAATGCGCTGTGCGCGAACGGCGTGAAAGACCCCAGCGCCGACGTCATCCGTGGAGAACTCGCCAAGCGTCCCGGTCCAGGTCGTCCTATCGGCTCGCCGAACGTAAGCGGTCCATAAACCGCGTCCTTGATCGCGGCCAGGGTGCCTGACACCCTACGTTCCCACGTAGGTGAACGTGGGAACGTGATGTCAGACGAATTGGAAGACTTGACGCGCCGACTCGTGGTCGGGCGCAAGAGCGATGGCCGCGGTGTGTACGACGAGGCGGCCAAGGCCGAGTTGGTGGCCGCATGCGGCAGGCCGGGCGCGTCAGTGTCGCGACTGGCTCGCGAGTGCGGGATCAATGCCAACCAGCTCAGCCGCTGGGTGCGCGAGCACAGCGAGCGACGCCAGCGTGTTGCGAGCCCCGGTCCCGCACCCGAGGCGTTCGTCGCCACATAGAGGAACTGAGCCATCAGCTTGAGATGCGTGCCTCCCAAAGAGACTCTATGGCTGGACAGCTCTCCGACCGGACGAACGAGACCACCGAGCTCAAAACCGCACTTCTGGCCGCACTGGAAAAACTCGGTGCGCTGGAACGCGAGTTGCACGTCGCGCAAGTGAAGGCGCAAGCGGCGGGCGGACGTGTGGAGGAAGTGCGCGAATCGACAGACCGTTTGGCTCAGCAAGATGCAGCGGGAGCTAGACCAGGCTCGTACTGGTCAAGCAAAAGCCGAACATCGCGCGACCGAAGCCGAGAAGCTGGTCGCCCGCACTCAAGCCCACATTGATGGTGAACGCTCAGCGAAAACCGTGCTCAGCGCGCATGTCGGCGAGCTTCAGGCCGCCGCGTTTGGAAGGGAGCTCCGCGCGTGCTGCAGCCGCGGAGGCTTGGACGGCCGGACTGACCAACCAAGTGGCTTGGCTGAACCAGACCGTGGCGATGCTGCGTTCGATCGTTCCAACGCCAGCACGGGATGCACGTTCTTCACCCGCAGGGACCTAGCGGGCGTTGTGAGAGAGCAGGTGAAGACGCAAGTCCCCAAAAACTCCCCACGCAAAAGGTGACAGGCTACGGCCTTTCGGACGTAACCCGTTGATTTTGTTGGTGCGGCTGGCAGGATTCGAACCCACGACCCCTTGGTTCGTAGCCAAGTACTCTATCCAACTGAGCTACAGCCGCATCGAGCCGCGCAGTATAGCAGCGCGGAAAAGCCGCATTGCTCAGGCAGCTGACGCGGCGGCGCGGAAACAGGTCGCGGCGCGCGGTGCATCGCCGGTGTGTTCGGCCATGCCGGCCAGCTGCAGCCACGCCCGGCGGCGCGCAGCGGCGGGGAGCTCGGAGTCGGCGCCGGCTTCTTCGAGCATCTGCCGGGCCTTGCCCCAGATTTGCCGCGCCACCAACGCACGGCCCATCGCATAGGTGAGCGCAGGCTCGCCGGGGCAGGCCTGCAACGCCGCTTCCAGGCGAGGCAGCCACTCGGGGCCGATGCCCTCGACCGTGTCGGCCAGTGCCAGCGCCAGGGTGTCGCGTTCGTCGCGCTCGAGCAGCGTGACGCGGTCCCAGAACGGGCGCAGCCATTGCCGCGCCTCCTCCGTCGCGCCGCTGGCGGACAGCTGTCGGGCAGCGTGCGCCGCGACATGCACGTCGCGGCGGTCGCTGGCGTCGAGCTCGCGCCAGGCACGCTTGAGCTGATCGGCATCGCGCGCGCTGCCCAGCGTCTCGATCGCCAGTGAGCGCACCAGCCCCTGAGCCGCCGCCGGCGAGAAACCCTGGTGCTTGGCCAACAGGCGCGCCGTGCGGAGCGCTTCCATGGGCTCATCGGCGAGGCGGGCGGCCTGCAGCTTCAGGCGCAATGCCTGGGTGCGGCGGGCCACGCCGGGCGGCAACTCCGCCAGCAGTTCGAGGGTGCGGCGGGCGTCGCGATCATCGAGCGCCCATTCGGCGGCCAGCAGCCGTGCGCCCTCCTCCGCGGCGCGCGCAGCCGCGCTGCCGCGCGTGAGCTCGAAGGCCCGGCGCATCTCCTCATCGCGTCCCGTGCGGTCCTGCAGCCGGTGCAGGCTGCCGGCGGCCAGCAGGTGACCGAGCACGGTGAACTCGTTGTCCTTCTCCAGCTCGGGCGTCTCGACTTGAATGGTCACGGCACGCTGGGCCGCCTTGTGAGCACGGCTGTAGCGACCGCCGAAGTACTGCGAGAGCGCCTCGCGCAGGGCCGCCTGCGCCACACGGTCACGCCGCGCCACGCGCCATTGACGCGCGCGCCCCGGCAGCCCGACCAGCGCGGTGAGCGTGCGCACCAGCGTCATGAACACGAGGCAAAAAGCGATCAGCGCCACCATGAACAGGTTGAACGACAGATCGATCCGCCAGGGCGCCCAGTACAGCGTCACCAGGTTGTCATTGCGGCCGAGCAGCGCGGCCGCAACGACTGCCACGATGGCAAGCAGCAACAGCCAGATCACGCCGCGCATCGCTGCTGCTCTCTCTTGTCGCGACGCGAAGACAGCGTCACCGACCCTGCGCCGCGGCATCGAGCGCGGTCAGCGTTTCATCGGGACGTGGCAGATCGGCCTCGCCGGCCTGGGCCGCCACGCTGCGGAGCAGCTCGCCGAGCAACAGGGTCTTGCGCGCGTCGGCGTCGAAATAGCGTTGCGTTGCGCTGGCCGCCTCCTGCAAGTCGGCCCGCGCCGTATCGAACTGGCGGCTTTGCAGCGCCACACGCGCGTTCAGGATTCTGAGCTTGAGGTTCTCACGCAGGAAAAAGCTTTGCTCGGGCGCGAGCAGCATGGCCTCGGGCCGGTCGATGCGGGTTACGCGCACCAACCCGCGGGCCTCTTGCCACACGCTGCGCCACCAGTCGTCGGCGCTGGTCGGCAACCAAGCCCACATGTTTTGCGATGCGGCGGCGGGTGATGCCGATGCGGTCTCAGCTGACGCCGACGCGGCAGTGGGGGACGCCGAAGCAGCGGCAGTGGGCGCCGACGCGGCGGCGGGCGGTGCGGAGACAGGGGCCTCGGCAAGAAGCGCAGCGCGTGTGGCCGCCGTGGCCGGCGCATCGATGACACGCAGCGGCGCGTCGTCCACCAGGCGCACCGCTTCGTCGAGCTTGATCGCCAGCGAGGCGATGTCTGCCACGCCGACCGACCGGATGCGGTCGAGGTCGCGCGCAATGGCGCGGCGTATGTTCTCGAAACGCGGCTGCTCGGTGCGCGCCAGCCGCTCGTCGGCCGCTGTCAGCGCGGCGACCAGCGGCTCGGCGCTGCCGGTGATGGCGGTCTGCTGCACGGCCACGCGAATACCGCCTTCGATGTCCACGAGGAGGCTTTCCTGGCCCGAACGGGCCAGCGACTGGATCAGCCCTTCGAGCTGGCTGCGCTGCATCGTCGACTCGGCCACCCGTTCTTCCAGCAG
>NZ_JACDCU010000176.1 GCF_013817365.1 Methylibium sp.
GGTTCGTCGAGCAGCAGCAACTTCGGACGCGCCATCAGGCCGCGGCCCATTGCGAGCATCTGCTGCTCGCCGCCGCTCATCGTGCCGGCGAGCTGGCGGCGGCGCTCCTTCAGGCGCGGGAAGATGTCGAACACCTTCTCGAGGTCGGCATCGATCTCCTTGTCCTTGCGCGAGAACGCGCCCATCAGCAGGTTCTCGGTGATGCTCATGCGCGTGAAGGTGCCGCGGCCCTCGGGCACCATCACGAGGCCCTGGCGCACCAGATCCCACGGGCCTTGGCCCTTGATGCTGCGCCCCATGAATTCAATCTGCCCGCTGCCCGCTGCCTGCAGGCCGGTGATGGCCTTGAGCGTGGTGGTCTTGCCCGCGCCGTTGGCGCCGATCAGGCTGACCAGCTCGCCCTGCCGCACCTCCAGCGATATGCCCTTGACGGCCTGGATGCCGCCGTACGCAACCTCGAGGTCGATGATCCGGAGCAAGGCGTCTGCCATGGCGTCGTTCCTGCTCACTGCGCCTTGTGGCCGGCGCCGAGATAGGCTTCGATCACCTTCTCGTCGCGCTGCACGTCGTACGGGTTGCCTTCGGCGATCTGCTTGCCGTAGTCGAGCACGGTGACGCGGTCGCACAGGCCCATGACGAGTTTGACGTCGTGCTCGATCAGCAAGATGGTGCGGCCGTCGTTGCGTATGCGGTCGATCAGCTCGCGCAGCACCACCTTCTCGGTGGCGTTCATGCCCGCGGCCGGCTCGTCGAGCGCAATCAGCTTGGGCTCGGTGGCCAGCGCGCGGGCGATCTCCAGGCGCCGCTGGTCGCCGTAGCTCAGCGTTCGCGCCTTGTAGTCGGCATAGCGGCCGATGCCGACGTAATCCAGCAACTCGTGCGAGCGCCGGGCGATGTCGGCCTCCTCGAGCTTGAAGCTCCGCGTGCGCAGGACGGCGCCGACCAGCCCCGACCGGGTGCGCACATGGCGGCCGACCATTACGTTCTCCAGCGCGGTCATGTCAGCGAACAGGCGGATGTTCTGGAAGGTGCGCGCAATCCCGGCCTTGGCCACTTCGTGCACCGCGGAAGGCTTGTACGGTTTGCCCTCCAGCGCGAAGCGGCCCGAGTCGGGCGCGTACAGGCCGGTCAGCACGTTGAAGAACGTCGTCTTGCCGGCGCCGTTGGGGCCGATCAGGCCATACACCTGACCGCGCTCGATGCGGATGCCCACATCGCTGAGCGCCTGCAGGCCGCCGAATCGCTTGGAGACCTTGGCGACCTCCAGAACGATGTCGCGCGCGCTCATCAGGCCAGCTCCGCGCTGCGCGCAGCGGTTTGCGCCTCTGGAGAGACCCGGCGGCTCATGGCGTCTTCCTGCGCACTTCGCCAACCCGGGGATGGGCACTGCGATCGCGCGTGTCGGGCCTTTCGGCGGGGCCGCCTTCGGGTGGTGGCGGTGTGGGCACGGGCGTCGGCGCGACCTTGCCGTGTTCGGGCGCCGGCCACAGGCCGCGCGGGCGGGCCAGCATGATCGTGATCATCGCCAGCGCGATCAGCAACTGGCGCAGGATGGACGCGTCGAGCCGCCCGCCCGTCATCTCCTGCAAGGGCCCGGCCACGTAGCGCAGCACCTCCGGCAGCGCGGCGAGCAGCAGTGCGCCGAGGATCACGCCGGGAATGTGGCCGATGCCGCCGAGCACCACCATCGCCACCACCATGATCGATTCCTGCAGCGAGAACGACTCCGGCGAGATGAAGTTCTGGAAGGTCGCGAACATGCTGCCCGCCACGCCGCCGAAGGTGGCCCCCATGCCGAAGGCGAGCAGCTTCATGTTGCGGGTGTTGATGCCCATCGCCTTGGCCGCCACCTCGTCCTCGCGGATCGCCATCCAGGCGCGGCCGATGCGCGAGCGTTCGAGCCGCCAGCAGATCAGCACGCTGACCACCACCATGGCGAGGAACAGGTAGTAGTAGAGCGTCACCGACGGCAACTCGATGAAGCCCAGATCCAGCGTCTTGCCCAGGTCCAGGCCCCAGAACTTCACGGAGTCGATCCCGGAGATGCCCTTGGGGCCGTTGGTGATGTTGACCGGCGAGTCGAGATTGTTGAGGAACACGCGGATGATCTCGCCGAAGCCGAGCGTCACGATCGCCAGGTAGTCGCCCCGCAGGCGCAGCGTCGGTGCACCGAGCAGCACGCCGAACATGCCGGCCACCGCAGCGGCCAGCGGGACCGCCAGCCACAGCGGCGAGTGCAGGCCGTCCGGGAACATGGCCTTGACGAGCGCGAAGTTCTCCCACAGGTGCGGGCTCGCCATCAGCCCGAACAGGTAGGCACCGATGGCATAGAAGGCGATGTAGCCCAGGTCGAGCAGCCCCGCATAGCCGACCACGATGTTCAGGCCCAGCGCCAGCATCACGTAGAGCAGCGAGATGTCGATGATGCGCACCCACGCATTGCCGAACTGCTGTGCGACGAGCGGCGCGGCCAGCAGCAGCGCGGCGGCGATCAGGAACACGACCAGCTTGTTCTTCACGGCGGCGCTCCCTGCTCAGGCGCGATCGGCGACGCGTTCGCCGAGCAGGCCCTGCGGCCGCAGCGTGAGCACCAGGATCAGCACGATGAAGGCGAAGATGTCCACGTAGTGGCTGCCCAGCACGCCGCCGGTGAGCTGGCCGATGTAGCCCGCGCCGATCGATTCGATGAGCCCGAGCAGCACGCCGCCGAGCATCGCGCCCGGCAGGTTGCCGATGCCGCCGAACACCGCCGCGGTGAACGCCTTGAGGCCCGGCAGGAAACCCATGGTGTGCTGCACCGAGCCGTAGTTGGCCGCGTACATCACACCGGCCAGCGCAGCCAGCGCCGCGCCGATGATGAAGGTGGCGGAGATGACGGTGTCGGGCCTTACCCCCATGAGGCCGGCGACCCGCGGGTTCTCGGCGGTGGCGCGCATCGCGCGGCCGAGCTTGGTCTTGTTGACGAGGAACATGAGCCCGGCCAGCGTGACCGCCGTCACGACGAGGATCAGGATCTGCGTGGTGTTGATCACCGCACCGCCGACATTGAAGGGCTCGCTGGGCAACAGGATCGGGAAGGACTTGTAGTTCGGCTTCCAGATGATCATGGCCAGCGTCTGCAGCAGCAGGCTCATGCCCATGGCCGTGATCAGCGGCGCCAGCCGCGGCGCGTTGCGCAGCGGCCGGTAGGCGACCTTCTCGATCGTGAAGTTGAGCAGCGTGCACACGGCGATCGCGGCGATCAGCGAGAGCAGCAAAAGCAGCCAGCCCGGCAAGCCCATGCCCGCCAGTGCGGTGACCACCGTCCAACTCGTCAGGGCACCGACCATCAGCACCTCGCCGTGCGCGAAATTAATGAGGTTGATGATCCCGTACACCATCGTGTAGCCCAGTGCCACGAGCGCGTACATGCTGCCCAGCACCAGCCCGTTGATGATCTGCTGGATGAGTGTTTCCATGACGGAAGGTCTCCTGGGCTTGGCACGACGGGCGGTGGTGGCCGCAGGTAGCAAAAAGCCCGCCCCGGAGATGGAGCGGGCTTCGCAGTGCGCGCGATTCTAAAGGTCGAGCGCGCGGCTTTCATCTCGGGCGACGCAGGCCGCGGCCCGCGGCCACGCCGTCACACGCTTTATCGCCGAGAACTCTTGAGCACGGCCGTGAGCACGGACGGCCTGCGCTTGGACGCGCCGGCCCTGCCACCGCCCCCGTCGCTGCGGCGCCGGCCGAACCGCACGGCCGCTGCCGAGGAAACGGGACCGTCCGATGCCGGGAAGTGCAGCCGGATGGCGGTGCCGAAGTCCGGACGGCTGTCGACGATCATCTTTCCGCCCTGCGCATGCACCAGCGACAGCGCGATCGTCAAGCCGAGTCCCAGCCCCGCGCGCCCTTGGCGATCTTCCTGACGCCGGGCATAGCGGTGCACCACGTGGCCCGGTTCGTAGGCAGCGAAGCCCGGGCCGTCGTCGGTGATCGAGATCACCACCTCGCCCTCGGCATGGAAGGCGATCCCGAGTTCAGGGCGGAGTTGCGCAGGCAGCAGCGAGAGCTGCTCGAGTCGCCCGTACAGCCGGGCCTGGCGAGCGCCAACGTGGTCGTGACCAACCCGACGCACTTCGCCGTGGCGCTGTACTACGAGCCGGGCGTCGTGACGCTTCCGGTGGTGGTGGCCAAGGGGCAGGACGCCGACGCGCTGCGCATGCGCCGCGAGGCGGGGCGGCGAGCAATTCCGGTACTGGAGAGTCCGCCACTGGCCCGGTCGCTCTTTCGCGGCGTGTCGATCGGGGAATACATCGGCGACGAGCACGTCGAGGCGGTGGCCGAGGTGTTCCGCTGGCTGCAGACATTGAAGGGCCAGGCCGCCGATGCGCACGCCGCGCGGCGCTGAACGCTTGCGCTAGCGCCCCTTGGCTTCGTCGAGGCCGCGCAGGTAAGCTATCTTCTCCGCGATCTTCGCCTCCAGGCCGCGTGACACCGGCCGGTACCACCCAGGCTCGGCCACGCCTTCGGGCAGATAGGTTTCCCCGGCCGCGTAGCCCTGCGGCTCGTCGTGCGCATAGCGGTACGCACGGCCGTGCCCCAGATCCTTCATCAGCTTGGTCGGCGCATTGCGCAAATGCACCGGCACTTCGCGCGACTTGTCCTGCTTCACGAACGAGCGGGCCGCGTTGTAGGCCATGTAGCCGGCGTTGCTCTTGGCGGCCATGGCGAGGTAGATGACGGCCTGCGCGAGCGCCAGCTCGCCCTCGGGGGAGCCGAGCCGCTCGTACGTGGCGGCGGCGTCATTGGCGATCTGCAGCGCGCGCGGGTCGGCCAGACCGATGTCTTCCCAGGCCATGCGCACGATGCGCCGCGAGAGGTACTTGGCGTCGGCGCCGCCGTCGAGCATGCGGCACAGCCAGTACAGCGCGGCGTCGGGATGCGAGCCGCGCACCGACTTGTGCAGCGCCGAGATCTGGTCGTAGAAGTTGTCACCGCCCTTGTCGAAGCGGCGCACGTTGAGGCTGAGCGCGTTCTGCACGAAAGCGGCGTCGATGCGCTGCACCTTCGCGGCGCGCGCCGCCGTATCGGCCTGTTCCAGCAGGTTGAGAAAGCGCCGCGCATCGCCGTCGGCGTAGCCGATCAGTGTGTCGATCGCCACGGCGTCGAACTGCAGGTGGGCGAGCGCGGTGCTTCGGGCGCGCTCGAACAGCAGCCGCAAATCATCGTCGCCCAGCGACTTGAGCACGTACACCTGCGCCCGCGACAGCAGCGCCGAATTGACCTCGAACGACGGGTTCTCGGTGGTCGCGCCGATGAAGGTGAAAAGGCCCGACTCCACGTGCGGCAGGAAGGCGTCCTGCTGCGACTTGTTGAAGCGGTGGACCTCGTCGACGAAGAGGATGGTGCGCCGGCCCATGCCGCGCGCGACCTGCGCCTGCTCGACCGCCTCGCGGATGTCTTTCACGCCGCCGAGCACCGCCGAGATGGCGATGAACTGCGCGTCGAAGGCTTCGGCCATCAGCCGCGCGAGCGTGGTCTTGCCGGTGCCGGGCGGGCCCCAGAGGATCATCGAATGCGGTCGGCCCGAGGCGAAGGCCGCAGAAAGCGGCTTGCCTTCGCCCAGCAACTGCGGCTGGCCAATCACCTCTTCGAGCGAGCGCGGCCGCAGCCGCTCGGCCAGGGGCGCATCGGCGCCGCCGGCCCGCGCGGCAGCAGGTTCCAGCGGCAGGCTCATCGAAGGCATGGCGTCGGCGGCCTCTTCGCTGCGCTCCTACTGCGCAATCACGTCGACGCCGGCCGGCGGGACGAAGCGGAATCGCTCGGCCGGCAAGGCCGGGTTGGCCTCGACCTGCGAAAACGCCAGCAGCGAGCGCTGACCGAAGGCATCGACGATCTCCACCGCGGCCAGCGTGCCATCGCGAAAACCGATCTTCAGCGACTGGAAAGAGCCGTCTTTCACGCGCGGCAGCGCCTGCACCCACCGCAGCCCGCCTTCGTCGGGCAGCGCCTTCAGATCGAAGTCGCCTTCCAGCGAGCCGCCCGCGAGCAAGGCGGCGGGCGTGGCGCCCAAGGCCTTGTCGAAGGGCCGCACTGTGACCTGCTCGAGGTCGGTGTCGTAGAGCCAGACCTTCTGGCCGTCGGCGACGATCAATTGCTCGTAGGGCTTCACGTACGCGAAACGGAAGCGGTTCGGGCGCGCGAATTCGAAGCTGCCGCTGGAGCTGCGCTTCTTGGCGCCGTCGGGGGAGGTCACTGTTTGCGTGAAGTCCGCGCGGCCGGTTTTCACTTCGCTGATGAAGGCCTTCAGCGTGTCGAGCGCATCGGCGCGGACGGAGGCCGCGGCGAGCGTCAAGAGCCCGGCCACGCACAAGCGCGCAACGAAAGAGGGGCGCTCGCCGCGCTGCCCGCCCCAGCCGAACGATCGCCGCACACGCGCGAGTCCTTCACCCTTCATCGCTCGACCCTTCATTCGGCATCGCGCCGGGGCACCAGCAGATCGCGGTTGCCGTTCGTCGCCATGCCCGATACGAGCCCGGATTTCTCCATTTGTTCCAGCAGCCGCGCCGCACGGTTGTAGCCGATGCGCAAGTGGCGCTGCACGAGCGAGATCGACGCGCGCTTGTGCTGCAGCACGATGGCCACGGCCTGGTCGTACATGGGATCGGCCTCGGCGTCGGCTGCGCCGCCGCCCTCGCCCGCCGCGCCGCCCTCTTCGTCGAGCGTGCCGCCTTCGAGAATGCCTTCGATGTAGTTGGGCTCGCCCTGGCTGCGCAGGTAGTCGGCGACGCGGTGGACTTCCTCGTCGCTGACGAAGGCGCCATGCACGCGCACCGGCAGGCCGGTGCCTGAAGGCATGTAGAGCATGTCGCCCATGCCGAGCAGCGCTTCGGCGCCCATCTGGTCGAGGATGGTGCGCGAGTCGATCTTGCTGCTGACCTGAAACGCGATGCGCGTCGGGATGTTGGCCTTGATGAGGCCGGTGATCACGTCGACGCTCGGCCGCTGCGTGGCCAGGATCAGGTGGATGCCGGCCGCCCGCGCCTTCTGCGCCAGCCGCGCGATCAGCTCCTCGATCTTTTTGCCGACCACCATCATCAGGTCGGCCAGCTCGTCGATCACGATCACCACGTGCGGCAGGCGCTCCAGCGGCTCGGGCTGCTCGGGCGTGAGGCTGAAGGGGTTGGGCAGCTTGTCGCCCTTGACCGCGGCCTCGTCGATCTTCTTGTTGTAGCCGGCGAGGTTGCGCACGCCCAGCTTGCTCATCAGCTTGTAGCGCCGCTCCATCTCGCCCACGCCCCAGTTGAGCGCGTTGGCGGCCTGCTTCATGTCGGTGACCACGGGGCACAGCAGGTGCGGGATGCCCTCGTAGATGCTCATCTCGAGCATCTTGGGGTCGATGAGGATGAGCCGCACGTCGCGCGCCTCGGCCTTGTAGAGCAGGCTGAGGATCATGGCGTTGATGCCGACCGACTTGCCCGCGCCGGTGGTGCCCGCGACCAGGCAGTGCGGCATCTTGGCGAGATCGGCGACGACCGGACCGCCGACGATGTCCTTGCCCAGGCCGATGGTCAGCATCGAACTCGCATCGTTGTAGGCCTGCGAGCCGAG
>NZ_JACDCU010000177.1 GCF_013817365.1 Methylibium sp.
TCGCCAGGCCGTGCACGCTGTAGCTGGTGGCCGCCGCGGTCCAGCTCGCCAGGGCGCCGGCCTCGCTGATCCCTTCTTCGAGGATCTGACCGTCGGTCGCTTCGCGGTAGCTCAGGATCGTGTCGATGTCTTCCGGTGCATAGCGCTGGCCGACGCTCGAATAGATGCCGACCTGCTTGAACAGGTTGGCCATGCCGAAGGTGCGCGCTTCATCGGCCACGATGGGCACGATGCGCTCACCGAGCGCCTTGTCCTTCATCAGGTTGCCCAGCATGCGCACGAAGGCCATGGTGGTGCTCATGTCCTTGCCGTCGGCCGAAAGGGCGAACTGCGCATAGGCCGAGAGCTCGGGTTTGGGCACCACGTCGCAGGCCGTTTCCCGGCGCGGCATGGAGCCGCCGAGCGACTTGCGGTGCGCCTCGAGGTACTGCATCTCGGCGCTGTCGCCGGCCGGCCGGATGAAGGTCAGCGAGGTTGCCTGCTCATCCGTCAGCGGCAGGCTGAAGCGGTTGCGGAATCCGATGAGGTCGGCGCTCTCGAACTTCTTGTGCGAGTGCGTGGTCATCTTGCCCTGGCCGGCGCCCATCCCGTAGCCCTTCTTGGTGTGGGCCAGGATGACGGTGGGCTGGCCGCGGTGGGCGGCGGCGGCGGCGTAGGCGGCGTGAATCTTCACCAGGTCGTGTCCGCCGCGCTTCAGGCGGTCGATCTGCTCGTCGGTCATGCCTTGGGCGAGGCGCGCGAGTTCTTCGTTCTGGCCAAAGAAGGTGTCGCGGTTGTAGCGCCCGTCCTTGGCCGCGAAGGTCTGCATCTGGCCATCGACCGTCTGGGCGAAGGCGCGCGTCAGGGCGCCCGTGGTGTCGCGCGCGAACAGGCCGTCCCAGTCGCTGCCCCACACCAGCTTGATGACGTTCCAGCCGGCACCGGCGAAGAGCTTTTCGAGCTCGTCGATGATGCGGCCGTTGCCGCGCACCGGGCCATCCAGGCGCTGCAGGTTGCAGTTGACCACCCACACGAGGTTGTCGAGCTTCTCGCGCGCGGCGAGCGTGAGCGCGCTCATGGATTCGGGCTCGTCCATCTCGCCGTCGCCGAAGACGCCCCACACCTTGCGCGCCTCGCAGTCGAGCAGCTTGCGGTGCGTGAGGTAGCGCATGAACCGCGCGTGGTAGATCGAGCTGATCGGGCCGATCCCCATCGAGCCCGTGGGGAACTGCCAGAAGTCCGGCATCAGGTAAGGATGCGGGTAGCTGCTCAGGCCGCGAGCGCCCTTGCCGGTGGTGAAGGCGGGCGCGGTGAGTTCTTGGCGGTAGTGCGCGAGGTCTTCTTCGCTAAGGCGGCCTTCCAGGAAGGCGCGCGCATAGACGCCGGGGGCGCTGTGGGGCTGGAAGAACACGAGGTCGCCGCCGTGCGCACCTGGGCCTGAACCCGTGCGCGCATGGAAGAAGTGGTTGAAGCCGCACTCGAACAGATCGGCCGCACTCGCATAGCTGGCGATGTGGCCACCGAGTTCGCCGTAGGCCTGGTTGGCGCGCACGACCATGGCGAGCGCGTTCCAGCGCATCAGCGAGGCCAGGCGCTCTTCCACCGCCAGGTCGCCGGGGAACGCCGGCTGCGCTTCGACGGCGATGGTGTTCACGTACGGCGTGGCGAGCTCGGGCTGCCAGCCGATGCGCTGCTGCCGCGCCACGCGCGCCAATTCGTCGAGCATCCAGCGGGCGCGCGCCGGGCCGTGCGCCTCGGCCAGCGCGGCGAAGGAGGCACGCCATTCGGCGGTTTCCTGCGGGTCGGCGTCGCTGCCGATGGAGGGCAAGTCGACCGGGGGGTTGAAATAGGGATCGGACAAAGCGTTCATCATCCAGACCTTAATTCGATCGACCCGTCATGAGTTGCTGCAACGCCGCTTTTTCGGCGAGTCGGCGGTATAAAGTGCCGTTATTCTGGTGAAGCACGGCATTTCATGAATCTGGACCGCGTGGATCTCCGCATCCTGGATGAACTGCAGCGCGACGGTGCGCTGTCGAACGTCGATCTGGCTCGCCGCGTGCATCTCTCGCCTTCGCCCTGTCTGGCGCGCGTGAAGGCGCTCAAGGCCGGCGGCGTGATCGACCGCTATGTCGCCATCGCCAATGCGGCAGCACTCGGGCTCGGGCTCAACGTTTTCATCTCCATCAGCCTGCGCACGCAGAGCAAGGCGTCACTGGCCGAATTCGAGCAACGCATCGTCGAGCACGACGAGGTGATGGAGTGCTACTTGATGACGGGCGACAGCGACTACCTGATCCGCGTTGCCGTCGCCGACATCGCAGCGCTCGAGAAATTCATCCTCGAGCAACTGACCCCGATCGCCGGCATCGAGAAGATTCGCTCGAGCTTCGCCCTGAAGCAGGTGCGCTACAAGACCGCCTTGCCGCTGCCTGCGCATTGACGCGACCTCAATCGAACGCCACTACGCGGTCGCCGTCGCTCCGTCGGCATCCCTCGGCCACCGGCTCCCAGCCGCGCCGAATCACCACCTGCCGTTCGTCGTGGCACAACTCGATGCGCTGCGCTCCCGGAACCTGCTCGCGCACGAAGGTCTCGATCGAGGCCGGTGTGCTGGTGCGGAACTGCAGCGCGAAGCGGTCCTGTTCCGGATGGTCGGCGACGTGGATCCAGGGGACGAAGTTCGCCGCAAACATCAACAGCTGCGAGCCCACCTGCACCGGCTGCGGCGCGTAGCCTTGCGCCATCAGCCAGCGCTGCGCGCTTTCGCGCGCGCCTTCAGCGTCGCCGGCAACAGCCACTGCGCTCTCGCCGTCTGCAGCGCCCCACGCCGTGGCCAGCAACTCCATCACCCACTGATTGCAGTTCTGAAAGCGCAGGCTGTACGGGTAGGCATTGGCGCTGTAGCGCCCCGCCAGCAAGCGCAGCGCGAGCGCCTCGTCGAGCGCCGTGCGTTCCAGCGCAACGGCTTCAGTGGACGGAAGCAGCACGATGGAGACGTATCCGATGGACGGGTCGTCTGTGCCGAACAGGAAGCCGGCAAGGCCCTGGTCGTAGAGCCGCGGCCGGGCCTCGTCGCAGGCGTAGTAGAGCTGGCGCACCGACCACGGCCCGTTCGCGTTGGCCTTCAGGCTCACGCCGGCATGTGAGTAGCGAAGGCCGAAGCGGGCGAGGTCCAGGCCCGAGCGGGCGATCAGGGCCACTGCGCGCCCGGAGGCATCGAGTTCCTGCCGCACGATGGCGGCGAAGCGCAGCAGGCGGTCTTGCTGTTGCGCGCTCAGCGGCGACTCGCGGTCGCAGAAGCGCGAGGCGTCCGATGACGACGCCTGACTGCCGGCTGCGCCGCCGCACAGGCCGGCGGCCAGCAGCAGCGCGCGCACGAGCCTCACAGCGGCGGCACGGCCACGTTCCGGCTTGCGGGTGCCTTGCTTCGCAACGGCTGCCACGTCCGGCTGTGCAGGCGAGGCCTCAAAGCGTGACGGCGTGCGACTCGAGTTCGCGGTGCCAGTCGTCGGCCAGCACCAGGAAGAAGGCTTCGCGCGTGTCGGCGCGCGCAAATTCCAGGCCGTAGGGGCGGTGGCGGGCGCTGACCACATGGCCCTGCGCCAGGCCGCGCTGCGCGAGCGTTTGCTGCGGCAGGGAGAGGAAGAACTCGCGGGCCGCATCGTCGGCGGCCTGCAGCTTCAGCCGCATCATGCCGGGGCGCTCGGCCAGCTCAGTGACTTCGATGATGCGGTAGTCGCCTTCGGCCACCTCCTTGTCGTCCGAGGAGCTGTCGCTCGAGCCTTCGATCGAATCGGACACGCTTCCGGACGAGGCCGAGCCGGCGCTCGATGCCGACGAGGCGAAGCTGTCGGCCTGGGCGGGCGTCGCCGTGGCGAGGCACAGGGCGGCGATGCAGGCGAGGTGTGCGGGAGTGAAGGGCATGGTCACAAGCTCCGAAAGCCGTAAGAAGTCTCGCAGTGAGGATAGCGCGCGGCAGCTCGGGCTGCGGGCACGTATGTTGCCGCGCGGAGCGGTTGTGGGAGCTGGGAGCGGTGCCCGTGTCAGGGCCTCTCCGTCTTCGGCCGGTAGTCGCACAGCGTCACGACCGCGCACTCCCAGCAGCGCGGCAGCCGTGCCTGGCAAACGTAGCGGCCGTGCAGGATCAGCCAGTGATGGGCGTCCTGCAGGTAGTGCGGCGGCACGCGCTTCATCAGCTGGAGTTCGACCTCGAGCGGCGTCTTGCCCGGCGCCAGGCCGGTGCGGTTGCCGACGCGGAAGATGTGCGTATCGACCGCCATCGTCGGCTCACCGAAGGCGACGTTGAGCACCACGTTGGCTGTCTTGCGGCCGACGCCGGGCAAGGCTTCGAGCGCCTCTCGCGTGCCCGGTACGCGCCCGCCATGCCGCTCGACCAGCAGCCGGCAGGTCTCCAGCAGATGGCGGGCCTTGGTGCGGTACAGGCCGATGGTGCGGATGTGCTCGGTCAGCCCGTCCAGGCCCAGCGCGAGCATCTTGTGCGGCGTCGGCGCCACTGCGAAGAGGCGGCGCGTCGCCTTGTTGACGCCGGCGTCCGTGGCCTGCGCCGAAAGCAGCACGGCGGCGAGCAGTTCGAAGACCGAGCTGTAGACGAGTTCGGTGGCGGGTTCGGGGTTGGCGTCGCGCAGGATGCTGAAGAACGTCTCGACTGCGGCTGCTTTCATCGGCGCGATTCTGGCAGCGGCGCACCGAGCGCTGATGCGGCAGGAGCGACGGCGAATGCTCGGTGCCGACCGCTTGCCCGCATGTTGCACTCCACATGCCGACGCCGAAGGAGAACGCCGCAAAAAGGGAGAAGCGACAGCCTCGCGGCTCAGCCGTCTTGCGCGAGGCGTGACCGAGCCCGGGCCAGCGCCGCTTCGATGACCGCTGAGCGGCCGGCGTCAGCCGTCGCGGCCGCGTCGGGCTTGCCCTCTGACTCTTCCGCACGCGGCGCAGCACGGGCCGCCAGGCGCTCGTCGTGTTCGCCCTGAAGGCGCCGCGCCCGTTCGTCGCGCGCCCGGTAGCGCGAGCGTGCCGCTTCGGCCTGCGCGGCCGACCATGCGGCCCAGCCCGTCGGTTGATTCGGGCCGGGCCCGGCGGGCTCCATCGAAATGCAGTCGACCGGGCAAACCGGAACGCACAGCTCGCAGCCGGTGCACTGCGCGGCAATGACGGTGTGCATCAGCTTGGCCGCACCGACGATGCAATCGACCGGGCAGGCCTTGATGCACAAGGTGCAGCCGATGCATGCGGCCTCGTCGATGACCGCCAGCCGTAACGGGCCTTCGCTGCCGCACGCCGGATCGAGCGGCACCCGCGGGCGGCCGGTCAGTGCTGCGAGCTTGGCGATGCCTTCGGCGCCGCCCGGCGGGCAGCGATCGATGTTGGTTTCACCCACTGCGATTGCTTGCGCATAGCCTCGGCAATCGGGGTAGCCGCAGCGCGTGCACTGCGTCTGCGGCAAAGCCGCATCGATGGCGTCGGCCAGCGTGCTCACCGCGCCACGGTCAGTCGCCGTTTTGCCGGTATCTTGGTCGCCGTCTTGGTCGCCGTTTTGGTGACGGGCTTTGCGATGCTCTTTGCGGCAGGCTTCGCGACGGGCTTGGCGGCGACGGGCTTTGCCGCGGCCTGCTCGGCGGGCGCCACGGTGCCCTCCTGCCAAGGCTTCTGGTGCTTCAGGATGAACTCGCGAATCTCGGGATACGCGAACTCGCGCCAGCGGCGGCCGGAGAAGATGCCGTAGTGGCCAGCACCGGCCACTTCGTAATGGCGCTTGCGCGACTTCGGAATACCCGCGCACAGCTCGAGCGCGGCGGCGGTCTGACCGGAGCCGGAGATGTCGTCGAGCTCGCCCTCGACCGTGAGCAGCGCCGTGGTCTTGATGTCCTGCGGGCGCACCAACTCGCCGTCGATCTCCCAGGTACCGTTGACGAGCGCGAAGTCCTGGAACACCGTCTTGATGGTGTCGAGGTAGTACTCGGCCGGCATGTCGAGCACGGCGTTGTACTCGTCGTAGAAGGAACGATGGGCGTCGGTGCTCTCACCGTCGCCGCGCAGCAGGTCGAGGAAATAGTCGTAGTGCGCCGTCATGTGGCGCTGCGGGTTCATGGCCACGAAGCCGCTGTGCTGCATGAAGCCCGGGTAGACCCGGCGACCGGCGCCCGGGTAGTTGGGCGGCACGCGGTAGATCACGTTGCGCTCGAACCAGTCGTAGGGCTTGTTCATCGCCAGGTTGTTCACGGCGGTCGGCGATTTGCGGGCGTCGATGGGGCCGCCCATCATCACCATGGTGCGCGGCGTGTTCTCGCCGTTGCTGGCCATCAGCGACACCGCGGCGAGCACCGGCACGGTCGGCTGGCACACCGAGATCACGTTGACGGTCGGCCCGACATGGCGGATGAACTCCTGCATGTAGTGCACGTAATCGGCCAGACGAAAGGCACCGGCCTCGGCCGGCACCATGCGCGCGTCGATCCAGTCGGTGATGTAGACCTTGTGGTGCTGCAGCAGGAGCTTGACCGTGTCGCGCAACAAGGTCGAATGATGGCCCGACAGCGGAGCGACGACCAGAACGCTGGGCTGGTCGCGCATCTCGAGCAGCAGCGCGCCGTCGTCGGTGTAACGCTTGAAGCGCAGCAGCCGGCAGAACGGTTTTTCGACCGCGGTCTGCTGCTGCACGACGATCTCGGTCCCTCCTACCTTGATGTCGGTGATGCCGAACTCCGGCTTCTCGTATTCCTTGGTCAGCCGGTGCATGAGGTCGAAGCCGGCCGACAGGCGCTGGGCGCCGGGCGCCTGCGCGAAGGGCGACATCGGGTGGCTGTAGAGCCGACTCGAGGCGCCGGCGAATTCAGCGAAAGGGCTGAGCAGGGCGCGCTGGGTTTCGTACAACTGATAAAGCATGGTGAGTCCGCAGGTGAGGTCGGTCGAAAGACGGCAACCGGCCGCCGATGGCTGTCCAAACGCCAATTGGTGCGCTGCAGCATTATAGGGAGGCCGGCATTTTTCGAGGCCGTGTCAAGCCTGCATCTTTGCAGAGCCCCGCATGAAAGCAAGCGCGCAATGGGGGGGACGGACGGCGCCGCGCTGCGGGCCGTGCCTCGAAGATCACACCGGCGTGCACTGGCGCACGCTGCGTGCGGCTCAGCGCGCGCCGGCGCGCGAGGGAGGCACGGCCCTGACGCTCGGGCGCGGCGCGGAGATCGTGCGCTGCGCGGCGGGCGGACGTTCCATCCGCCGCCGCTCGAAGCCCTGCGGGGCACGGGGCGACTGCATCCGGCGTTCCGGCACCGGCATCACCGCGCGCGGCTGCGGCGCTAGTGCAGGAGAGGAACGAATGGGCTGCGAAGGGACAGGCGTGAGCGACCGCTGCGCGTCCGCCGGCCGACCCGCGCCGAGCGGCGGCTGCAGGATCTGGCTCGGCGCGGCCGGCCGTGGCGCGCCGATCACGGCGCGGCCGGGAAGGGGCATGGCCCCGGGCGCCAGGTGCGGCACCGGTCGGAGCCGCGAATCGCGATCGCTGCGTGCGGCGCGTTCTGCCGGTGTCTGCCGTTCGCGCCAGTCGCCTCGATCGCGGCGCTCGGCCCCGT
>NZ_JACDCU010000178.1 GCF_013817365.1 Methylibium sp.
CCCGCGAGCCGAAACGTGGCCGTGCAGCCTCGACCTGTCGCTACACCGCGCGAAACGGCCGGCTGACGAAGCGTGAGCCGGCGAGGCCGAAGCGCCAGGGCATCTCCATCGCCTTGGAAATCCCGATGCGCGGACCGACGACCACGGCAATTGGGGCCGTCTCCGGCTGCAACTCGAAAGGCGGTGCATCGAGCGCCCGGCCGTCGTGCTCGCGCGTGATGGCCAGCGCCTGGCACAACCGCCCAGGCCCGGCGCACAGCAGCCGCTCGTCGATCACCCCGCGACGTTGGCGCATCACGTCCAGACCGGCGATCGGCTCCAGCGCGCGAATCAGCACGCCCGCGCCGTGCCCCACCTCCCGGCACACGAAATTCAGGCACCAGTGGATGCCGTAGGAGCGGTACACGTAGGCATGCCCTGGCGGACCGAACATCGCGGCATTGCGCGGCGTGGGACCGGAGAAGGTGTGCGAGGCCGGATCTTCCCGGTCGTAGGCCTCCGTCTCGACGATGCGCCCGCCCACGCCGTTGACCCGTACGCAAGCGCCGATCAGTTGCCGTGCCACCTCGACAGAGGAAGCGGAGAAATCGATCAGAGGCGCTGCTTCGGCCACAAGGCGACCATCAGACGGTGGCCAAACGCGCCTAAGGCCGAAGCCCGAATGCGTGCGGTCGCAGATTGGCGTACAGGCCCTGGCGCACCGTGCCCTCCGGCGCCAGTCCGCGGCAGTGGAAGCCGCGCGTGTTGGCCAGCACGAGGCTGTTGGCCGGCGCGAGCACTGCCTGCGGTGCTTCGCCCCCGCTCAGGCGGGCGAGGTCGTCCACCCCCACACGAAAAGCCGAGGAACGCGCGCCGTTCACGAGGACCTGGTGCCGCTCCCAGCGCCGGCGCGCACCGCCGCTTCGATGTGTGCCGGGTGCGTAGAGCAGCGGCCCGTCATGCACCGTCACTGGCTCGAAAAAATACCAGAGCTTGAAGGTGTCGTGGAAGGTGTCGCAGTGCCATTGGCGCTGTGGATCTGGGTTGGCCGTTTCGTCGCCATGCACCAGCTGATAAAGCGAGAACGCATCGGGCTTCACGGCCACGCCGGTCAAGGCACGCAGCAGGCCGCGCAAGGCGAGGTTCTCCGCAAAGGCGCCCAGCAACAGCGGGCACCGCCCGTCGAGCGTGATGAAGCGATTGAGGCTGCCGCCGTCGGCACGGTCGAACCCGCCGTCGTTGGGCAGGCGGCGGCCGAAGCCGCGGCTCGCCACGCGCGGGCTCGGCATCTCGGTTTCGTGCTCGGTGAGCCGCTGCGCAAACTCGCAGCGTGCCGGCTCGAGCAGTGCGGCGGGCAGCAAGTTGCCGATGACCAGGAAGCCGTCGCGCCAGAGCCGCGCCCGCAGATCCGACGCCGCCCGCCCGGCGCCGATGCGCCGCAGGCGGCTGCACAGGTCCGCGCCGATCACCCGGGCGCTGTGCAGGCCCAGGCGATTGAGCCGCGGGGAGCCGATCAGCGGGTGCTTGAAGCTCTTCTCGTTGGAAACGATGTCGATGAGCTGGCGCATGCGACCTCCGCAGTTTTCACGGCCCCGTTCCGGCTCGCGGGTGCCTTGCTTCGCAACGGCTGCCGCGTCCGGCTTCACCGGCGAAGCATCAGCCGTTGATCGCCGGTCGCACCACTTCGAGCTTGGCGCCGAAGCGCTTGAGGATGCTCTGCTCGATGCCCATGGCATCGAGCCCCAGCATCGCCAGCAGCTTGGCCGGGTCGCCGTGTTCGATGAACTCGTCGGGCAGACCCAGCGTGAGCACCGGCAGCATCACGCCTGCCGCCTGCAGTGCCTCGAGTACCGCGCTGCCTGCGCCGCCCTGCACGCAGCCCTCTTCCACGGTGACCAGCGCATCGTGGCTGCCGGCCAGTTGGAGCAGCAGTTCGGTGTCGAGCGGCTTGACGAAGCGCATGTTGGCCACGCTGGCGTCGAGCTTTTCGGCCGCGGCCAGCGCCGGGTACAGCAAGGTGCCGAAGGCGAGGATGGCAATACGCCGCCCGCCACGGCCCGCCTCGCGCCGCAACTCGCCCTTGCCCCACGGCAAGGCGGTGAGATCGTTTTGTGCGGCCGCACCGGCACCGGCGCCGCGCGGATAGCGCACCGCCACCGGATGGTTCTGCTCGAACGCGGCGGTGAGCGCCTGTCGGCATTCGTTCTCGTCGGCCGGTGCGATCAGGCTGCAGTTGGGGATGCAGCGCAGGTAGGCGATGTCGTAGGCGCCCGCATGCGTGGCGCCGTCGGCACCGACGATGCCCGCGCGGTCGAGAGCGAACACCACCGGCAGGTTCTGGATCGCCACGTCATGGATGAGCTGGTCGTAGCCGCGCTGCAGGAAGGTCGAGTAGATGGCGACCACGGGCTTGAGCCCCTCGCACGCCAGGCCGGCGGCGAAGGTCACGGCGTGCTGTTCGGCGATGCCCACGTCGAAGTAGCGGCCCGGGAAACGCTTCTCGAACTCGACCATGCCCGAGCCCTCGCGCATGGCCGGCGTGATGCCGACGAGGCGCGGGTCCTTGGCGGCCATGTCGCACAGCCACTGGCCGAACACCTGGGTGAAAGTGGTCTTGGGCGGCGTGACCGGCTTCTTGATGCCCTCCGCCGGATTGAACGGCGTGGGGCCGTGGTACTTGACCGGGTCGGCTTCGGCGAGCTTGTAGCCGTAGCCCTTCTTGGTGACGACGTGCAGGAACTGCGCGCCGGGCTTGTCGCGCAGGTTCTCCAGCGTGGGAATGAGCGCGTCGAGGTCGTGGCCGTCGATCGGGCCGACATAGTTGAAGCCGAACTCCTCGAAGATGGTGCCCGGCACGACCATGCCCTTGGCGTGCTCTTCGAAGCGGCGCGCCAGCTCGAACAGCGGCGGTGCGTTCTTCAGCACCGTCTTCGCACCTTCGCGCGCCGCGCCGTAGAAGCGCCCGCTCATCAGGCGCGCCAGGTACTTGTTGAGCGCGCCGACCGGCGGGCTGATCGACATGTCGTTGTCGTTGAGCACCACCAGCAGGTCCGGCACCTTGCCGGCGTGCGGCATGCCGGCGTTGTTGAGTGCCTCGAAGGCCATGCCCGCCGTCATGGCGCCGTCACCGATGATCGCCACCGCGTGGCGCGACTCGCCCTTGATCTGCGCCGCCAGCGCCATGCCCAGCACGGCGGAGATCGAGGTGGACGAATGCGCCGTACCGAAGGTGTCGTACTCGCTCTCGGCGCGGCGCGGAAAGCCGCTGATGCCGCCGAGCTGCCGCAGGCTGGGCATGCGGTCGCGCCGCCCGGTGAGGATCTTGTGCGGGTAGGTCTGGTGGCCCACGTCCCACACGAGCCGGTCGCGCGGCGTCTCGAACACGTGGTGCAGCGCAATGGTCAGCTCCACAGTGCCGAGGTTGCTCGA
The DNA here is from genome assembly GCF_013817365.1 of Methylibium sp. Lineage (GTDB taxonomy): Bacteria > Pseudomonadota > Gammaproteobacteria > Burkholderiales > Burkholderiaceae_C > Methylibium. The sequence goes on from NZ_JACDCU010000178.1 coordinate 3,409, forward strand.
CAAATGCCCGCCGGTGGCCGACACGCTGGCCAGCACGTGCGCGCGCAGCTCGCCGGCCAGTTGCTTGAGTTCGGTGCGCGAGAGGCCGCGCAGATCGGCCGGCGCTTCGATGGTGGAGAGCAGCGGGTAGGACTTCATGGAAGCATCAGCATTCACGCTCGACCACCTTGTCGGCCAGCACGCTCAGCCACATGGCGCCGGGCAGACCGCTGCGGGCCAGCGCGTCTTGCGCCTGCCCGCAAAGATCTTCGGCGCGGCGTTGTGCCGCGTCCAGGCCGAGCACCGTGACATACGTGGGTTTGTTGTTGGCGGCATCCTTGCCCGCGGTCTTGCCCAGCAGGTGCGATGCCTGGGTCACGTCGAGGATGTCGTCGACCACCTGGAAGGCCAAGCCGATCGCCGAGCCGTAGTCGGACAAGGCGTCCCAGGCGTGAGCCGGCACCTCGCCGCAGGCCGCGCCCATGAGCACGCTGGTCTGCAAAAGGGCACCGGTCTTGCGGCGGTGCATGTCGCCGAGCGCCTGTTCGTCGAGCGCGCGGCCGACGCTGGCCAGGTCGATCGCCTGGCCGCCGGCCATGCCGTCCTGGCCGGCGGCGCGCGCCAGCAGGCCGCACAGGCGTGCCTGAAGAGCGGGGGGCACGGCCGCGCCGTCGGGGCCGGCGGGCGTGAGCACCTCGAAGGCCAGCGCCTGCATTGCGTCGCCGGCGAGCATGGCCTGAGCCTGGCCGAACCTAACGTGCACCGTGGGCTTGCCGCGGCGCAGCACATCGTCGTCCATGCAGGGCATGTCGTCGTGAATGAGCGAATAGGCGTGAATCAGCTCGACCGCGCAAGCAGCGCGCATGGCGGCTTGCGCGCTGCCGTTCACCGCCTCGGCGGCAGCCAGCACCAGCAGCGGCCGCAGGCGCTTACCGCCGTCGAGCACGCCATAGCGCATAGCTACGCCGAGGCCGGCCGGGGCATGCTCCGGCACCCAGCGCTCGAGTGCGCGCTCCACACCGGCCAAGTGCCGGCGCGACCAACCTTCGAATTCGTCGCGTTTCATGTCGCGTTCCAAGGCTGCAACTGCCCGTTTTCCAGCAACTGCACCTGGTGCTCGACCGCCTCGAGCCGGCCGCGGCAAAAGGCGAGCAGGGCGGCGCCGCGCTTGTAGCTTTCGAGCAGTTGGTCGAGCGGGAGCTGGCCGGCTTCCATGGCGGCGACGAGGCGTTCGAGTTCGGACAGAGCGCTCTCGTAGCTCTCGGGCTCTGTGTGGTCGGTCACGGGCAAGGGCTGGACCCTGTTGAATGGAGCGGATCGAAGATTGTAGTCAGCGGCTCGCCGGGCCACCGGCTCCGGCGAGCCGTTTATGACAAGCGGCTCGTTCCTTTCGCGGCAAGGGGGGCCAGCCAATGCGGGCGGCGCGCAAGCCGACCCTGCCTGCCCCTGCGAAAAACAGGCGCCTTTAGAATTCATGCCCATGCTGCTGTACGGCTTGGCCTCGCGCGCTCCGAGCCGGATTTCGGTGCAGGACAGCGGCAAGCCGCCTGCAGAAGTCCCTCGGTCCCTTGAAGGAGATCCTGCGGATCATGTCCGACCTGAGCATCACCCGCGAAGCCCTGGAGCGCAGCCGCGCGCAGCCCGCCGTCGCTGCCTATTTCGACGAGGCCGCGTACCAGCGCGAGCAGGAGCTCATCATCAGGCCCGGCCCGCGCTACCTGGGGCACGCCCTGGCGGTGCCGGAGGTCGGCGACCACCACGCGCTGTTGCAAGAGGGCGAAGGCCGCGCGCTGGTGCGCACGCCTGACGGCATCGAGCTGATCTCCAACGTCTGCCGGCATCGGCAGGCGGTGATGCTGCGCGGGCGCGGCAATACCCGCAGCAACATCGTGTGCCCGCTGCACCGCTGGACCTACGACCTCTCGGGCCGGCTGGTCGGCGCACCGCATTTCCCCGATGACCCCTGCCTGCACCTGCGCAACTACCCGGTGCAGCAGTGGAACGGCCTGCTGTTCGAAGCGCCCTCCGCGGCGCAGGGTGGCGCGCAGGCCGAGGCTAGGCCGCACGGTCGCGACGTGGCAGCCGACCTGGCCCGCCTGCATCTGCCCGCCGAACTCGATTTCTCCGGCTACGTGCTCGACCGCGTGCACCTGCACGAGTGCCACTACAACTGGAAGAGCTTCATCGAGGTCTACCTCGAGGACTACCACGTCGGGCCTTTCCACCCGGGCCTGGGCAACTTCGTCGCCACCGACGACCTGCGCTGGCAGATGGGGCCCGAGTTCTCGCTGCAGACCGTGGGCATCGCCCACCACGCCGGCGAAGCGCTCGGCAAGCCGGGCTCGGATGTCTACAAGCAGTGGCACGAAGTGCTGCTCAACCACCGCCGCGACGCCCACGACGGGGTGCCGCCGCGGCACGGCGCGATCTGGCTGACGTACCACCCGACCGTGATGCTCGAGTGGTACCCGCATGTGCTCGTGGTTTCCACGCTCTACCCGCGCGGGCCGCGCAAGACGCTCAACCTGGTGGAGTTCTTCTACCCCGAGGAGATCGTGGCATTCGAGCGTGAGTTCGTCGAGGCCCAGCAGGCCGCCTACATGGAGACCTGCATCGAGGACGACGAAATCGCGCTGCGCATGGACGCCGGCCGCGAAGCCCTGTGGCGGCGCGGCGACGACGAGGTCGGCCCCTACCAGAGCCCGATGGAAGACGGCATGCAGCACTTCCACGAGTGGTATCGGCGGCGCATGCAGGCCGTCCGTCCCTGAGCGCCGAGCACCCGCCCCGGGGAGCCAGGGCGAACGCGCCATCGGCAAGCGGGCGCATGCGAAAGCCGATGCCCGCGCCGCTCATGATGGCGCTGGCCACGCTGCTGTTCGCGCTGATGGGCGTGTGCGTCAAGTTCGCTTCGGCGCATTACCCGACCGGCGAGATCGTGTTCTACCGCGGCCTGGTCGGCGCACTCACCATGGCCGTGCTGATGCGCCATGCAGGCACCTCGCTGAGCACGCCGGTGCCCGGCATGCACCTGTGGCGCAGCGCCTGCGGCGTCAGCTCGCTGAGCCTGTGGTTCTACGCGATCGGCGGCCTGCCCTTGGCCACCGCGATGACGCTCAACTACATGTCCTCGGTATGGATGGCGCTGTTCCTCATCGGCGCGGCGCTGCGGCTGGGCACGGAGCGCGTCGACCGGCGCCTGATCGCAACGGTGGTGATCGGCTTCATCGGTGTCGCGCTGATCCTGCGGCCGACCATCGAGCGCGATCAGCTCGTCCATGGCCTGGTCGGCCTGGTGTCGGGCATGCTGGCGGCGATGGCCTACCTGCAGGTTTCGGCGCTCGGGCGCATCGGAGAGCCGGAGACCCGGGTGGTCTTCTACTTTTCGCTCGGCAGCATGGCGGCAGGGCTGGCCCTCACGTTGCCTTTTGCCGGATTGCACACGAGCCACAGCGTCGGCGGTGGAGCCTTGCTGTTGGCCGTCGGCGTATTCGCGACCGCTGCGCAGCTGCTCATGACGCGTGCCTACACGCGAGGCCGGGCACTCGTCAACGCGAGCCTGCAATATCTGGGCATCGCCTACTCTTTCCTGTTCGGCGTGCTGCTGTTCGACGACCCGGTCACGCCGATCGCGCTGGCCGGCATCGCGATGGTGGTCGCCGCCGGGCTCACCGCCACGCGTCTGCGCGCTACGGTGAGCCCCCCGCTCGTGAACTCAGCCCCTACCGAGACCCGACCCCCATGACCCTGCCTTACCCCCTGATCAGCGCGCCCGCACTGGCCGAGCGCCTGTCGGGCGACGACGCCGAGCTTCGGCCCCTGCTGCTCGACTGCTCGTTCGATCTCGCCGATCCCGGCGCCGGCGAGCGCAGCTATGGGCAAGGGCATCTGCCCGGCGCTCACTACCTGCACCTCGACCGCGACCTGGCAGATCACACACCGCCCGCCGACGGGCGCTCTCGCGGCCGGCATCCGCTGCCCCCGCGCGAGGCCTTCGCCGCGACCCTGTGCCGGCTGGGCGTGACGCCCGCGACGGCCGTGGTGGCGTACGACCGCCAAGACGCGATATTCGCGGCGCGCGCCTGGTGGATGCTGCGCTGGCTGGGCCACCGCGAAGTCGCGGTGCTCGACGGTGGTCTGCCCGCCTGGGTCGCGGCAGGCGGCGCGCTCGGCCAGGACGTGCC
>NZ_JACDCU010000179.1 GCF_013817365.1 Methylibium sp.
CCACTACACCGAGCGCGAGATGATGCTGATTAAAGTGCGCGCTGTGGGCAAGGAGCGCGACGAGATGAAGCGCATGACCGACATCTTCCGCGGCCGCATCATCGACGTGACCGAGAAGACCTACACCATCGAGCTGACCGGCGACGCCGCCAAGCTCGACGCCTTCATCGAGGCGGTGGACCGCGCCGCCATTCTCGAGACCGTGCGCACCGGCTCGAGCGGCATCGGCCGCGGCGAGCGCATCCTGCGCGTCTGACCCCGGCAACCCAACTTTTTGCTTTTCGACAGGAGAACTCCATGAAGGTCTATTACGACAAAGACGCCGATCTGAGCCTCATCAAGGGCAAGAGCGTCACCATCATCGGCTACGGCTCGCAGGGCCACGCGCACGCGCTCAACCTCAGCGAGAGCGGCGTCAAGGTCACCGTCGGTCTGCGCAAGGGCGGCGCTTCGTGGAGCAAGGCCGAAAAGGCGGGCCTGAAGGTCGCCGAGGTGAGTGAGGCGGTCAAGGGCGCCGACGTCGTCATGATGCTGCTGCCCGACGAGCAAATCGGGGCCGTGTACACCGCGGAGGTGGCGCCCAACATCAAGCAGGGCGGCTCACTTGCCTTCGCGCACGGCTTCAACGTCCATTACGGCCAGGTCATGCCGCGCGCCGACCTCGACGTGTGGATGGTCGCGCCCAAGGCGCCCGGCCACACGGTGCGCTCCACCTACAGCCAGGGTGGCGGCGTTCCGCACCTGATCGCGATCCACGCCGACAAGACCGGCCGGGCGCGCGACTTGGCGCTGAGCTATGCCACGGCCAATGGCGGCGGCAAGGCCGGCATCATCGAGACGAGCTTTCGCGAGGAGACCGAGACCGACCTGTTTGGCGAGCAGGCGGTGCTGTGCGGCGGCGCGGTCGAGCTGATCAAGGCCGGCTTCGAGACGCTGACCGAGGCGGGCTATGCGCCCGAGATGGCCTACTTCGAGTGCCTGCACGAACTCAAGCTCATCGTGGACCTGATCTACGAAGGCGGCATCGCCAACATGAACTACTCGATCTCGAACAACGCGGAGTACGGCGAGTACGTGACCGGGCCGAAGATCGTGACCGACGAGACCAAGGCCGCGATGCGCCAGGCGCTCAAGGACATCCAAACCGGCGAGTACGCCAAGAGCTTCATCATCGAGAACCGCGCCGGCGCGCCGACCCTGCTGTCGCGCCGCCGCCTGACCGCGGAGCACCCGATCGAAGTCGTGGGCGAGCAGTTGCGCGCGATGATGCCGTGGATCAAGAAGAACCGGCTGGTCGATCAGAGCAAGAACTGAGCGGCATCGGCCGTTCGACAAAGGCCGCGGTGCCGCAGGGCGCGCGGCCTTTTTTTGCGTTCCCGCTGCATCAAAACCCTGCGTTATCCTTGTTCCTATGAACTATCCCCATCCACTCCTCGCAAAGGAAGGCTGGCCCTTCATCGCGGTCGCGTTCTTCTTCGCGGTGTTCGCCTCTTTTTTTCTGGGAGGCCTACTGGCCTTTCTATGCTGGTTGATGCTGGCTTTCGTGGTCCAGTTCTTCCGTGATCCGCCGCGCGTGGTGCCCACAGAGAAGAACGTGGTGCTCTCGCCTGCGGATGGCCGCATCGTCAAGATCGAGGCCGTGCGGGATCCCTATGCCGACCGCGATGCGATTCTCATCAGCGTGTTCATGAACGTGTTCAACGTCCACAGCAATCGCTCGGGCGTCGATGGGACTGTGCGGCAGGTGCAGTATTTTCCGGGCAAGTTCGTCAATGCGGACCTCGACAAGGCCTCGACCGAGAACGAACGCAACGCGGTGGTGATTGACGTCGGCGGCCACACCGTCACGCTGGTCCAGGTGGCCGGGCTGATCGCCCGCCGCATCCTTTGCTACGTGCAGCCCGGTGACACGGTGGCGCGCGGACAGCGCTACGGCTTCATTCGCTTCGGTTCGCGGGTCGATGTCTACCTGCCGGCCGATGCGACGCCGCACGTCGCGCCCGGCGACAAGGTCTCGGCCACCTCGACCATCCTGGCTTCCTTGCCGGGCGCGTGAGGCCGCGCATGCAAGCCGGCCCGTCCGACGACGCGCAGATCGATCCCGACGACCTGGACGACGCGCCGCGCCGTCCGCGCCGCAAGGGCATCTACATCCTGCCCAACCTGTTCACGCTTGCGGGGTTGTTCGGCGGCTTCTACGCCATCGTCATGGCAATGAACGACCGCTACGAGCAGGCCGCGATCGGCGTGTTCTGCGCCATGGTGCTCGACAGCCTGGATGGCCGTGTCGCCCGCATGACCAACACGCAGAGCGCTTTCGGCGAGCAGATGGATTCGCTGGCCGACATGGTCAGTTTCGGCGCCGCGCCGGCCTTGATCATGTACGAGTGGGCCCTGCGCGGCCTGGGCAAGTTGGGCTGGGTCGCAGCCTTCGTCTATTGCGCCGGTGCCGCCTTGCGGCTGGCGCGCTTCAACACCAACATCGGCGTGGTGGACAAGCGGTTCTTCCAAGGCCTGCCCAGCCCGGCCGCGGCTGCGATGGTCGTCGGCTTCATTTGGCTGATGGACGACTCCGGCTTCCGCGACGCCGGGCAGATCGAGTGGCTCTCCTGGGTTGCCTTCGCCTTTACCCTGTATGCCGGGTTGACCATGGTGACCAACGTGCCGTTCTACAGTTTCAAGGACGTCAGCTTCAAGCGCTCGGTACCCTTCATCGTGATCGTTGCCATCGCCCTGGCCATCGCCATCATCAATCTGCATCCGCCACTGGTGCTGTTTGCGCTGTTCGTCGTGTACGGTCTTTCGGGCTACGCCGTCTACGGCTGGCGCAAGACGAAGGGTCGCCCGGTGAGCGTTATCGCCACCTCTATGGACGAGCCCGACGAGGAAGGCCTGCATCGCTGAACGCTGGCGCGCTCAGGCGGGCCGATCAAGGGCAGTGCTATATTCGAGGCACATGTTTGCCGTCACCGCCCTGCTGCTGCTTCTAGGAGTGCCCCGCGCGCGCTGACTGCACACGTCTGTTCGTCCCTGCACCACGGCCCGCGCGCATTTCGCAAGCGGGCCGTTTTGTTTGGGTGCCTCAATCTCGCGTTCATCCGATGGAGTGATCCCATGGCCGACAAGCTCATCATCTTCGACACCACCTTGCGCGACGGCGAGCAATCGCCCGGCGCCTCGATGACCCGGGACGAGAAGCTGCGCATCGCGCGCCAGTTGGAGCGACTGCGGGTCGATGTCATCGAGGCAGGCTTTGCTGCGTCGAGCAACGGCGACTTCGAGGCCGTCAAGGCCATTGCCGACGCCATCAAGGAATCGACGGTCTGTTCGCTGGCTCGCGCCAACGACCGCGACATCTCTCGTGCCGCGGAGGCATTGAAAGGTGCGGCACGCTCGCGCATCCACACTTTCATCGCAACCAGCGAGTTGCACATGGAGAAGAAGCTGCGCATGACGCGTGAGCAGGTGCTGGAGCAGGCGAAGCTTTCCATCCGCTTTGCACGCAACCTGTGCGAGGACATCGAGTTCTCGCCCGAGGACGGCTACCGGTCCGATCCAGACTTCCTGTGCCGTGTGCTCGAGGCAGTCATCAAGGAAGGTGCGACCACGCTCAACATTCCTGACACCGTCGGCTACGCCATCCCTGAGCTCTACGGCAACTTCATCAGAGATCTGCGCCAGCGGGTGCCGAACTCCGACAAGGTGATCTGGTCGGTGCACTGCCACAACGACCTCGGGATGGCGGTCGCCAATTCGCTGGCGGGCGTGAAGATCGGCGGCGCGCGGCAGGTCGAATGCACCATCAACGGCCTGGGCGAGCGCGCCGGCAACTGCTCGCTCGAGGAGGTGGTGATGGCGGTGCGCACGCGGCGCGACCACTTCGGGCTCGAGGTGGGCATCGACACCACGCAGATCGTGCCGGCGTCGCGCCTGGTCTCGCAGACCACCGGCTTCATCGTGCAGCCGAACAAGGCCGTGGTCGGGGCCAACGCGTTTGCACACGCGTCCGGCATTCACCAGGACGGCGTCCTCAAGGCACGCGATACCTACGAGATCATGCGCGCCGAGGATGTGGGCTGGAGCGCCAACAAGATCGTGCTCGGCAAGCTCAGCGGCCGCAACGCCTTCAAGCAGCGCCTGCAGGATCTGGGCATCTCGCTCGACAGCGAAACCGACGTGAACGCCGCTTTTGCGCGCTTCAAGGATCTGGCCGACCGCAAGAGCGACATCTTCGACGAAGACATCATCGCGCTGGTCGGCGACGAGAGCGTCACGCACGAGCGCGAACATTTCCGCTTGCTCTCGCTGGCCCAGCGCTCCGAAACCGGCGAGCGGCCGCATGCTCAGGTTGCCTTTGCGATGGGCGAGGCAGAACACCGAGCCGAGAGCGACGGCAACGGGCCGGTCGACGCGAGTCTGAAAGCGATCGAGTCCAAGGTGCGAAGCGGGGCCGAAATGCTGCTCTATTCGGTCAATGCCATCACCAGTGGCTCGACAGAATCGCAAGGCGAGGTAACGGTGCGTTTGCAGCACGGTGGACGGGTGGTAAACGGCGTGGGTGCCGATCCGGACATCGTGGTGGCTTCAGTCAAGGCCTATCTCGCTGCATTGAACAAGCTGCACAGCAAGACGGAGCGCGTCGCGGCCCAGGGGTGACAACTACTTCACTCTTCAGGTCCGCATGAGAAAGAGCGCGTAAGTTTTTGATCTTGCGTGCTTTTTTTCTTTCACCTAGACTGCCTCACGGGGCGTGGACGGGGAGCGGACGGTGTTGAAAATTCTGACTGGGCGGAGTTGGCGATGCGTGCTGGGCGGCTTTGTCGCAGTGATCGCGATGACGCTGGGCATGGGCGCCAACGCCGCCGGCGAGCGACGCGAAGCTGGCAGCAAGACGTCGAGTGCGAAGTCCAAACCTACGGCCAAACCGAAGGTCACCGCGGCGACCAATCGCAAGGCGCGCCATGCGCGCACCGTGCGGCGCAAGGCAGTTGCCGCTGTGGTCCGGCCTTCCTTCGGGGAGCTTTCAGGCTTGCGCCTGACCGATGATCCGCTCGAACTTCATTCCAGCGTTGCGCTGGTCATGGATCAGGACACGCTGGAAATTCTGGTCGACAAGAACGCCCAGGTGGTGCTGCCGATCGCCTCGCTCACGAAGTTGATGACCTCGATCGTCGTCATCGAGGCCGGGCAGGCGCTCGACGAAGTGTTGACCGTCACGCAGGCCGACGTCGATACCGAGAAAAGGAGCGGCTCGAGGCTGGCAGTGGGCACGCAACTCTCCCGCGGAGAGATGCTGCACCTTGCGCTGATGTCCTCCGAAAACCGCGCAGCGCATGCGCTCGGGCGCCACTACCCGGGTGGGCTCGACGCGTTCGTCGAGGCGATGAACGCCAGGGCCCAACTGCTGGGCATGTCGGGCAGCCGTTTCGTCGAGCCGACCGGCCTGTCGAGCCGCAACCAATCGAGCGCGAATGATCTGGCACTGCTCGTCAACGCGGCCTATCAGCATCCGCTCATTCGCGAACTGTCCATTTCGCAAGAGCACGCGGTGGCGATCGGACGGCGCACGCTGCAGTACCGCAACACCAACCGATTGGTTCGCAACCCCGACTGGGAAATCGGCCTGCAGAAAACCGGCTATATCTCCGAGGCCGGGCGCTGCCTGGTGATGCAGGCCGAGTTGGCGGGCCGCAAGCTGATCATGGTGTTCCTCGATTCCGCCGGGACTTACTCACGCCTCGGCGACGCCGAGCGCGTGCGCCGCTGGCTCGAAACCTTGCCGGATGTCATCGCGCCGACGCAGTTCGCGGATGCGCCCAAACTCCCTTCCTGAGTGCTCGATAGCGGGGCGCCGCGGTGCGGCGGACGCGACAAAAACCCGGCACGCCGGGTTTTTTCACATCGGCCGCAGCCCTCAGCCGCGGTGGCCGAGGGCGGTCGAGATATGGGTCGCAGTGGCCTGAAGCCGGTCCATCCAGCTCTCTTCGAGTCGATCGGCCGGCGCCGAAATCGAAAGGCCGGCGATCAGCTTGCCCTGGTCGTCGAAGATGCCCGCCGCCATGCAGCGCACCCCGAGTTCGAGTTCCTCGTTGTCTCGCGCACTGCCGTATTGCAGCACCTTGGCCAGTTCTCGCTCGAGCACCGGCAGATCGGTGATGCTGTTGCGCGTGTGCCCGGCCAAGCCGGTGCGTGCTGCGTAAGCACGAACACGGGGCGCATCGTCGTGGGCGAGAAAGAGCTTGCCTACCGACGTAAGGTGCAGCGGCGCGCGGCCGCCGACCGCTCGCACCACTTGCATGCCCGAACGTTCGCTGTAGGTTCGCTCGATGTAGACGATTTCGTCGCCTTGGCGCATCGAAAGGTTGACCGGCTGGTGGGTCAACTTGTGCAGCTCGCGCATCGGCGCCAGTGCGGCGTCGCGCACGTCGAGCCGCGCTTTGACCAGGTTGCCGAGTTCGAGCAGGCGCATGCCGAGCCGGTAGCTGCCGGCTTCCGGCCGGTCGACGTAACGGCCGATGGCGAGGTCGTTGAGGATTCGGTGGGCGGTCGAGGGGTGAAGTCCCGTCTGCTCGCTGATCAGCTTGAGCGACACCGGATCGGGGTGCGCGGCCAGCACATTGAGCAGCGAGAACATGCGCCCCATCACCTGAATGGTGGGCGTCTGGTTCTCATTGCGTTTCATGCCCGGGATTGTCGCTCAGCGGTTTAAAGTTTTGTATGGTGAAAATCCTTGGTCCGTGGCGCCGAAACCTCCATGAAGCGCGAACGAAGCACGGCGGCCCAGGCCGGCAGCGTTGCAGTTGGGGCTGGTCCACACCGGCATTGCCAGCCACATGAAAAACGCTTGGCGAATGGTAGGAACGGTCGGCCTTTGCCTGAGCATGGGGCTCCAAACCTGGCTCGCGCACGGCACAGAGGTCGACGCGGTCAGGGCGCCTTCGGCGCCGGGCGTGGCTCCGTGGTCCGTCGCCAAGACAAGTGCTCTGCCTGGCTTGGTGGCGCCACGCGATCGCGGAAGACTCCGGGCAAGGGAGCTGGGTCTGGTGATCAACATCGCCGATTCGTACTCCGTGCAGGTGGGCGAGTTTTATGCGCAGGCTCGTAGGCTCGCGCCGGCGCAGGTGCTGCGCGTGGTGTTGCCGGTTCGGCGCGCTCTCGATGCGGCGGAGTTCGAATCGGTCGTTGCGCAGATCGATGCACATTTCGGCGAAGACATCCAGGCGCTGGCCTGGCCTGGAATCAGCCTTACGCGGTCGGCTGCCAGTCGATCACCGGCGCGCTGGCGCTCGGTCTGGACGCCGGCCTGTGCGAGCGCAGCTGTGCGCCGACAGAAGCTTCGCCTTACTTCAACTCGGCTTCCCTTCGGCCCTGGGGCGAACTGCGCATGCGTCCGTCGATGCTGCTGGCCGCGGCCGACGTGCGCGGCGCGCGGGCACTGATCGAGCGCGGCATCGCGGCCGATGGCAGCCTCGGCTGGCGCGGGGCGCCGCCGGTGCAGGCACGTTTCGTGGTCACCGGCGATGCGTTGCGCTCGGTGCGCTCGCGCCTGTATCCGC
>NZ_JACDCU010000180.1 GCF_013817365.1 Methylibium sp.
GCGCTGGACCGGGCCAGCGCACTCAGCGCGGTCTGCCGCGCCGCGGGCCGCAGCGTTTGCACGTCGTTCCATACAGCCGCTGCACAGGGCAGCTGCGCCGTTGCGGCTTGCCACGCGGTGCAGCGCGCCGCGTGGCGTGCGGCGGGTGAGCGGTCGATCAGCAAGGCGAGCAGGGCGGCGCGTCGCTCGCCCGGCCCCGCCCAGCGGCCGATGCGATCGAGCGCCTCGCGTTCGCGTTCAGCGGCGCCCTGCAGGTCGGGATCGAGGGTGATGTCGGCAGGAACAGCCCGTCGCCCGGCGTGCGCGATGCTGGCCGAGCCAGGCAAGGTCGCCGTGATCGATGCGACAGCCGTACTCGGCGCACAGCCGAGGGTTCCGATAGCGACTGCCTGCGGCCAGTCCGGCTCGTCCGTGTCGCCCGGAGCCGGCAAGACCGGAGCGGGCAGCGGAGGCAAACTGCGACCGCACAGCCGCCGGATGCGCTCGGGCAGCGGTGGATGGGAGCTCCACCCCGAGACGCCGGGCGTGCTCAGCAGCAAGTGGGCGAGGGCCGCGGCATGCGGCGCCTGCAGCGGCACGGAGCGCCGGGCGCGGGCCTCGCCGGCCGCGCCGGCGATCTTGCGGAGTGCGCCGCCCAGCCCTGCCGGATTGCGCGTGTACTGCACGGCCGAGGCGTCGGCCAGAAACTCGCGCTGGCGCGACACGGCCGCCTGCAGCAGCCGCCCGCCCAGCCAGCCGAGCGAGCCCACGGCAACCAGCGCCCAGCCGAACAGTGCGCCGGCAGGAATTCGGCCATCGTCGTCCCGGCTGGACAGGCTGCGGCCGAAGCCGAACATCATCTCCAGCCCCCACACCATGCCGATCAGCCGCATGTTCAGCCGCGTGTCGCCCTGCGCGAGGTGGCTGCATTCATGGGCGATCACGCCCTGCAGCTCCTCGCGCGTCAGCCGCTCCAGCGCGCCGCGCGTGACGCCGATCACCGCGTCGTCCTCGCTCCAGCCGGCGGCGAAGGCGTTGATGCTGTCGTCGCGCGGCAGTACCCAGGCCGCGGGTGGGCGCATCCGGCTGGCCAGCGCCATTTCCTGCATTACATTGAGCAAGCGCTTTTCCAGCAGACCGTTGGGCCGGCCGTGCGGGCCGAGCGCCGGCACGCCACCGGCCAGCCGGGCCACGTGGGCGCCGCCTTCCTGCAGCCGCCACTGCTCGAACCAGCACCCGCCCAACACGGCAAGCAGCACCAGGCCGGTGTTGGTCTCGAAGAACAACGCCGGGTAGGCGTGCGCGAGCGGAAAGCTGAGGTGATAGGCGATCGCCAATGCCGCGTTCACGGCAGCCACCAGCGCCAGCACGATGAGGGCGAACAGCGCAAGCAGCCAGCGCGTCTGCCCGCGCGCGGCCTCCTGGTGGCGCCAAAAGCGCATCGCCACGGTGCGACGCGCGCCGGGCTTAGAAGCTCACACTCGGCGCAGCGCGTTCGGCCGCGGTTTCGGTGGCTTCGAGCATGGCGGCCGAACGAAAGCGGAACAGGCGCGCGATCAGATTGGCCGGGAATTGCTCGGCAGCGTTGTTGAAGTCGAGCACGGCGTCATTGAAGGCCTGGCGAGCGAAGCCGACGCGGTTCTCGGTGTGCGTCAGTTCCTCGCTCAGCTCCCGCAGCGACTGGTCGGCCTTCAACTCGGGGTAGGCCTCGACCACCGCCATCAGCCGAGAGAGTGCGCCGCCGAGCATGCTTTCCGCGGCGGTCAGTGCGCCGACGCGGGCGGCGTCCAGCGGCTGGGCGCGCACCTCGCCGGCCGCCGCCCGTGCGGTGTTGCGAGCGGCGATCACCGCTTCCAGCGTTTCGCGCTCGTGCTGCAGGTACTTGCGCGCAACTTCCACCAGATTGGGAATCAGGTCGTAGCGGCGCTTGAGCTGCACGTCGATCTGCGCAAACGCGTTGCCGATCTCGTTGCGCTGGCGCACGAGGCGGTTGTAGGCGGCGATTGCCCACAGCGCCACGATCGCCACGATCGCCAGCAGAACCAATCCGGTCGCGTCCATGTCGGCCTCTCCCTCTTGTTTGGGCTGGAATGTAGTGGTTCTCGGCTCGCCCGCCGCAGCGCTTGCCTACAATGTGAGCACTATGACCGACCCGACCCCCGAGGACGTGCAGCGCTACATCGCGCAAGGCCTCGCCTGCGAGCATTTGCAGGTGGAGGGCGACGGCCGGCACTTCTCCGCGACCATCGTCGCCGCGGAGTTCGACGGGCTCAGCCGCATCAAACGCCACCAGAGGGTCTACGCAGCCCTCGGCGATAGAATGCGCCAGCAAATCCACGCGCTGTCGATGAAGACGCTGACGCCCGCCGAATTTGCGGCCGCGGGCGCTTCCGCCCCGGCCGCCTCCGCCCACACCCATCACTGAACACAGGCCGCTGCCTCGCTGGCGCGGCCTGTGGCGTTTTTCGCATTGGCGCGAGAAGCAGCTCCGGGCGCACGACGAGGCGGCAACCCACCATGGACAAACTCATCATTCGCGGCGGGCGCCCCCTGAAGGGCGAAGTCACGATCTCGGGCGCCAAGAACGCCGCGCTGCCGGAGCTATGCGCCGCGCTGCTGACAGACGAGCCTGTGCGGCTCGCGAACGTGCCTCGGCTGCAGGACGTGGCGACCACGCTCGCGCTGTTGCGCAACATGGGTGTGAGTGCCGAGCGCAGCGAGAGCGAGGACGGCGTGGTGATGCTCGACGCCAGCTGCGTGAGCCGCCCCGAGGCGCCCTACGATCTGGTGAAGACGATGCGCGCCTCGATCCTCGTGCTCGGCCCGCTGCTGGCGCGCTTCGGCGAGGCGACGGTGTCGCTGCCGGGCGGCTGCGCCATCGGCTCGCGGCCGGTCGATCAGCACATCAAGGGCCTGCAGGCCATGGGCGCTTCGATCGGGGTGGAGCACGGCTACATCATCGCCAGGGCGCCGAACGGACTGAAGGGCGTGCGCATCACGACCGACATGGTGACCGTGACCGGCACCGAGAACCTGCTAATGGCCGCCACCCTGGCCGAGGGCGAAACGGTGCTGGAGAACGCCGCTCGGGAACCCGAGATCCGCGATCTGGCCGAGATGCTGATCGCGATGGGCGCGCGCATCGAGGGCCATGGCAGCAGCCGCATCGTCGTGCGGGGTGTGCCGAAGCTGCATGCCCCGCGCAGCGCCGGCGGGGACGGGCACCGCATCGTGCCGGATCGCATCGAGGCGGGCACCTTTCTGTGCGCGGCCGCAGCGGCGGGCGGCGAGGTGATGTTGCGCGATGCGCGTGCCGATCACCTCGACGCGGTGATCGAAAAGCTGCGCGAGGCCGGCGTGCAGGTCGAGAGCGGCGCCGAGGGCATTCGCGTGCACTCGGACGGCCGGCTCAAGGCGGTCGGCTTTCGCACCAGCGAATATCCGGCCTTTCCGACCGACATGCAGGCGCAGTTCATGGTGCTCGATTGCATCGCGCAGGGCACTGCCCTCGTGACCGAAACCATCTTCGAGAACCGCTTCATGCATGTCGACGAGCTGATGCGACTGGGCGCGAAGATCGAAGTAGATGGCCACACGGCGGTCGTCACCGGCGTGGCGCAGCTTTCAGGCGCCACGGTCATGGCGACCGATCTGCGGGCCTCGGCCAGCCTGGTGATCGCGGGGCTGGTCGCCAGCGGCGAAACGCAGGTGGACCGCATCTATCACCTCGACCGCGGCTACGACCGCATGGAAGCCAAGCTGCGCGCACTCGGCGCCGACATCGAAAGGACCAGGGGATGACCGCGCAGGCACTTTCGGAGGTGACGCCTTGATCACGCTCGCGCTGTCGAAGGGCCGCATCTTCGACGAGAGCCTGCCGCTGCTGAAGGCGGCCGGCATCGAGCTCGCTGAAGACTCGGAGAGCTCGCGCCGGCTGATCCTCGCGACCACGCGGCCCGATGTGCGCGTGGTGCTGGTGCGCGCAACCGACGTGCCGACCTACGTCCAGCACGGCGGCGCCGACCTCGGCGTGGCCGGGCTGGACGTGCTGCTCGAACACGGCGGCCAGGGCCTGTACCAGCCGCTCGACCTGCGCATCGCGCAATGCCGCATGAGCGTGGCGGTGCGTGCCGACTTCGACTATGCGGCGGCGGTGAAGCAGGGTTCGCGCATCCGCGTCGCCACCAAGTACGTCAGCGTGGCGCGCGATCACTTCGCCGACAAGGGCGTGCACGTCGATCTGATCAAGCTTTACGGCTCCATGGAGCTGGCGCCGCTGACCGGCCTGGCCGACGCGATCGTCGATCTGGTCTCCACCGGCAGCACGCTGGCCGCCAACCGACTGGTGGAGGTGGAGCGGATCATGGACATCTCCTCGCGGCTGGTGGTCAACCAGGCCGCCCTGAAACTTAAGCAGCAGCCGATCCGCCGCATCATCGAAGCCTTCGAGTCGGCGCTGCCGGCTGTGCCGGCAAAAAGCGGGCAGGAGTGAAACCATGACCGTCGCCGTGCGCCGTCTCGCCACGACTCAGCCGGATTTCGAGGCGGCGTTCCAGCGCGTGCTGCACTGGTCGGCCGAGACCGACGATGCGATCGAGATCCGTGTGGCCGCGATCCTGGCCGACGTGCGCGCACGCGGCGATGCGGCCGTGCTCGAGTACACCGCGCGTTTCGATGCGCTCGAAGCCGCCTCGATCGGCGCGCTGGAGTTGCGCCAGGCCGATTTCGCCGCCGCCTTCGAGGCCATCACGCCGGCCCAGCGCCAGGCGCTGCAGCAGGCCGCGGCGCGCATCCGCAGCTACCACGAGCGCCAGCTTGAAGCGTGCGGGCGAAGCTGGAGCTACCGCGACGAAGACGGCAGCCTGCTCGGCCAGAAGGTCACGCCGCTCGATCGTGTCGGCATCTATGTGCCGGGCGGCAAGGCGGCGTATCCGTCCAGCCTGCTGATGAACGCGGTGCCGGCGCACGTGGCCGGCGTACCGGAGATCGTGATGGTGGTGCCGACGCCGCGCGGCGAGCGCAATGCCCTGGTGCTGGCCGCGGCGCACGTCGCGGGCGTCTCGCGCGCCTTCACCATCGGCGGCGCGCAGGCGGTGGCCGCGCTGGCCTACGGCACCGCGAGCGTGCCCAAGGTGGACAAGATCACCGGCCCCGGCAACGCCTACGTGGCGAGTGCCAAGAAGCGCGTGTTCGGCACGGTGGGCATCGACATGATCGCCGGCCCGAGCGAGATCCTGGTGCTGGCCGACGGCTCGACGCCCGCCGACTGGGTGGCGATGGACCTGTTCAGCCAGGCCGAGCACGACGAGTTGGCGCAAAGCATCCTGCTGTGCCCCGACGCCGCCTACATCGCCGAAGTGCAGCGCGAGATCGAGCGGCTGCTGCCCGAGATGCCGCGCGCCGCGATCATCCGCGCCTCGCTGGAGGGCCGCGGGGCGCTCATTCACACCCGCTCGATGGAAGAGGCCTGCGAGATCAGCAACCGCATTGCGCCCGAGCATCTGGAAATCAGCTTGAGCGATCCGCACCGCTGGGAGCCGCTGCTGCGCCATGCCGGCGCCATCTTCCTGGGCGCCTACACCAGCGAATCGCTGGGCGACTATTGCGCCGGGCCCAACCACGTGCTCCCGACCTCGGGTACCGCGCGTTTTTCTTCACCGCTGGGCGTGTACGACTTCCAGAAGCGGTCCAGCCTCATCGAGGTGAGCGAGCAAGGCGCTCAGACGCTCGGTGCAATCGCCGCCGTACTGGCCCACGGCGAGGGTTTGCAGGCACATGCGCGGGCCGCCGAAATGCGGCTGCGCCGCTAGCTTCTCGATCTGGACGCCGGAGACTGCATCGTGACCAGCGCGCGCAGGGTGCCCTTCACTTCGGCCAGTTCGCGCTGCTGGTCGAGCATGATGCGCTGCATGCCGTCGAGCACCTTGTCCTGCTGGGCGACCTTTTCGCGCAACGCAGCGACTCCCGAGAGCCGGTCGAGAATCTCAGCAACCAGACTCATTGCGGAGAACCGGCCTTGATCGACGCGATCTGCGCGAAGAAAAGCTCGGCGCGGCGTTGGCCGGCATCGAGCGTGGCATTGATGGCATCGAGGTCGTCCTTCGCGCGGCTCGTCGCGAGATCGAGCAACTGCAAGTCGGAGAGCGAAACGCCGGCCTTGTACAGATCGATGGCCGAGCGGGCCTCGACCGACAGGTTGGTGCCGTTGGTCTTGGCCTGCTTTTCGAGGAACTTGCGTTGCGCAGGTTCAAGGTACAGGTTGGTCAGGACCGCCGCCATGTGTTTCTCCCCGAAGTGATGCATGCAATATAGTATGTAATAGACGGCTCCGCAATGAACCCGCCCGTTTCCGCCGCCCTTTTGCACTCTCGGCTTGCCGAGTTCATCCGTCCGGACGTGCGCGGCATGCACGCCTATGCGGTGCAGCCTTCGGCCGGCTTCGTCAAGCTCGACGCGATGGAGAACCCGCACCGCCTGCCTGAAGCCCTGCGGGCCGAGCTCGGCCAGCGGCTCGCCGCCGTGGCGCTGAATCGCTATCCGGGGGCGCGCATCGACGAGTTGCGCGCCGCACTCGCCCGTCATGCCGGCATGCCGACGGGCTGCGCGCTGATGCTCGGCAACGGCTCGGACGAACTGATCAGCCTGCTCGCGATGGCCTGCGATGTTCCGCCCGGCGAAGCGAGTCAGGGCCGCGCGGCGACCGTGCTGGCGCCGGTGCCCGGTTTCGTGATGTACGAGATGTCGGCCAAGCTCCAGGGCCTGCACTTCGTCGGCGTGCCGCTGACGGCCGACTTTGAACTCGACGAAGAGGCCATGCTCGCCGCAGTGCGCGAGCACCGACCGGCGCTCACCTACCTGGCTTATCCGAACAACCCGACCGCCAACCTGTGGGACGACGCGGTGATCGAGCGCATCGTGGAGGCGGTCGCCGAGCACGGCGGTTTCGTGGTGATGGACGAGGCCTACCAGCCCTTCGCCAGCCGCAGCTACCTCGACCGGCTGATGCGCCACGATCATGTGCTGCTGATGCGCACCCTCAGCAAGTTCGGCTTGGCCGGCGTGCGCCTGGGTTACCTGATCGGGCCGGCTGCGATCGTGGCCGAGCTCGACAAGGTGCGACCGCCCTACAACGTGAGCGTGCTCAACTGCGAGGCGGCCTTGTTCGCGCTGGAGCACGCGAACGAGTTTGCGCATCAGGCTGCGCTGCTTCGCGCCGAGCGCGAGCGCCTGGGGGCCGCGCTGCGCGAGATGCCTGGCGCCACGCCTTTTCCGAGCGAGGCGAACATGGTGCTGGTGCGCGTGCGCGATGCGGCAGCGGCTTACGAAGGCTTGAAAAGCCGCGGCGTGTTGGTGAAGAACGTATCCAACCTGCATCCGATGCTGGCGAACTGCCTGCGCCTGACCGTTGGCCTGACTGAAGAGAACGACCGGATGATCGCTGAGCTGAAAGACTGCCTGTCATGAACACTGCACCCCACGAACACCGCATCGCCGAAGTGCGCCGCGACACCACCGAAACCAAGATCCTGGTGCGCATCGACCTCGATGGCAGCGGCGCCGCCCAGCTC
>NZ_JACDCU010000181.1 GCF_013817365.1 Methylibium sp.
TTCGCCGCGCTCGCCTTCAAGCTGATGACCGACCCCTATGTCGGCCAGCTGACTTTCGTGCGCGTGTACTCGGGCGTGCTGAAGTCGGGCGACTCTGTCTACAACCCGATCCGCGGCAAGAAGGAGCGCATCGGCCGCATTCTGCAGATGCACGCCAACCAGCGCGAGGAGATCAAGGAAATTCTGGCCGGCGACATCGCTGCCTGCGTGGGCCTCAAGGAAGTGACTACGGGCGAGACGCTGTGCGACCCGACGGCGATCATCACCCTCGAAAAAATGATCTTCCCTGAGCCCGTGATCTCGCAGGCCGTGGAGCCCAAGACCAAGGCTGACCAGGAGAGGATGGGGATTGCCCTGGGCCGCTTGGCGCAGGAAGACCCGTCGTTCCGCGTCAAGACCGACGAGGAGTCGGGCCAGACCATCATCTCTGGCATGGGCGAGTTGCACCTGGAAATCATCGTCGATCGCATGAAGCGCGAGTTCAGCGTGGAGGCCAATGTCGGCAAGCCGCAGGTCGCATACCGGGAAACGATCCGCAAGGCGGTTTCCGACATCGAGGGCAAGTTCGTTCGCCAGTCGGGCGGCAAGGGTCAGTACGGGCACGTCGTGCTGAAGCTCGAACCGCAAGAGCCCGGCAAGGGTTTCGAATTCGTCGACGCGATCAAGGGTGGGGTGGTGCCGCGCGAGTTCATCCCTGCGGTCAGGAAGGGCGTGGAAGATTCTTTGCCCAACGGCGTACTGGCCGGCTATCCGGTGGTCGACGTCAAGGTGACACTGACCTTCGGCTCCTACCATGAGGTCGACTCGAACGAGAACGCGTTCAAGATGGCCGCGTCCTTCGGCTTCAAGGACGGCTGCCGCAAGGCCAGCCCGGTGATCCTTGAGCCGATGATGGCGGTGGAAGTAGAGACGCCGGAAGACTACGCCGGCTCGGTGATGGGCGACCTGTCTTCACGCCGCGGCATGGTGCAGGGTATGGACGACATGCCCGGCGGCGGCAAGGTCATCAAGGCCGAGGTGCCGCTGTCCGAGATGTTCGGCTACTCGACCACCTTGCGCTCGATGTCGCAGGGTCGCGCCACGTACACGATGGAGTTCAAGCACTACAGCGAGGCTCCGAGGAACGTGGCCGATGCCATCATCACTTCGCGCGGCAAGTAAGTCACGACCGCGTACAGCCGGTCTTCGGCGGGTTGCCGTTCGCTGCCAGTGGTGAACGAAAAAACTTTCCGCCGGAAACCTTAAACCGATCACTGGCTCTGTTCTTTATCCGGAGATTTTGAAATGGCAAAAAGCAAATTCGAACGCACCAAGCCCCACGTGAACGTTGGGACGATCGGTCACGTTGACCATGGCAAGACCACCCTGACGGCGGCCATTACCACGGTGCTGAGCAAGCTCTTCGGTGGCGAGGCCAAGGCCTACGACCAGATCGACGCGGCGCCCGAGGAAAAGGCGCGCGGCATCACCATCAACACTGCCCACGTCGAATACGAGACCAAGAACCGGCACTACGCGCATGTGGACTGTCCGGGCCACGCCGACTACGTCAAGAACATGATCACCGGAGCCGCCCAGATGGACGGCGCCATCCTCGTGTGCTCGGCGGCCGACGGCCCCATGCCGCAAACGCGCGAGCACATCCTCCTGGCCCGCCAGGTCGGCGTGCCCTACATCATCGTCTTCCTCAACAAGTGCGACATGGTCGACGATGCCGAACTCCTCGAGCTCGTCGAGATGGAAGTCCGCGAGCTCCTCGACAAGTACGAATTCCCCGGCGACGCCACCCCCATCATTCACGGCAGCGCCAAGCTTGCCATGGAGGGCGACAAGGGCGAACTCGGCGAGCAAGCCATCATGAAGCTCGCCGACGCCCTCGACAGCTACATCCCCACGCCCGAGCGCGCCATCGACGGCGCCTTCCTCATGCCCGTGGAAGACGTCTTCTCCATCTCCGGACGCGGCACCGTCGTCACCGGGCGCATCGAGCGCGGCATCGTCAAGGTCGGCGAGGAAATCGAGATCGTCGGCATCAGCGTCACCCAAAAGACCACCTGCACCGGCGTGGAGATGTTCCGCAAGCTGCTCGACCAGGGCCAGGCGGGCGACAACGTGGGCATTTTGCTGCGCGGCACCAAGCGCGAAGACGTGCAGCGCGGCCAAGTGCTGTGCAAGCCCGGCAGCGTCAAGCCGCACACCCACTTCACCGCCGAGATCTACGTGCTCTCCAAGGAAGAGGGCGGACGCCACACCCCCTTCTTCAACAACTACCGTCCCCAGTTCTACTTTCGCACGACCGACGTGACCGGTGCGGTCGAGCTGCCCAAGGACAAGGAGATGGTGATGCCGGGCGACAACGTCTCCATCACCGTCAAGCTGATCAACCCGATCGCCATGGAAGAAGGCCTGCGCTTCGCCATCCGCGAGGGCGGCAGGACCGTCGGCGCGGGGGTGGTGGCGAAGATCATCGAGTGATTGCATGACGTTCGGCTTCGGGCGAGAGCCTGAGGCCGGTTTTTTCTCTACCCACTACCGCGGCGCCGGCGCTCCATGCGTCCGCCGCACCGCTCTTTAAGGAAACGTCATGGCAACCAAGCAAAAGATCCGCATTCGCCTGAAGGCGTTCGACTACAAGCTGATTGACCAATCGGCGGCCGAGATCGTCGAGACCGCCAAGCGCACCGGCGCAATCGTCAAGGGCCCCGTGCCGCTGCCCACGCGCATGCAGCGCTTCGACATCCTGCGCTCGCCGCACGTGAACAAGACTTCGCGCGATCAGCTCGAGATCCGCACCCATCAGCGCCTGATGGACATCGTCGATCCGACCGACAAGACCGTAGACGCGCTGATGAAGCTCGATCTTCCGGCCGGCGTGGACGTGGAGATCAAGCTGCAGTAAGGATTGAACGGGGCGGCGCGAGTCCCAGCGGTTGCCAATTTCGCTGCAGCCGCTATAATCGCGAGCTTTTCCGCCAGCGCAAACATGCGCTGCGTGCGAAACATCGGGGTAGGCCTGCAGCCGCAGGCGGCCTCCTTGCAAATCAGCTTGGCCAATCGATGCCAAGCATTGGAGAAGAACCATGACGACAGCCAATCCGGGCCATCAGCTCGGCTTGCTGGGCCGCAAGGTGGGCATGATGCGAATCTTCACGGACGACGGCGACGCCGTTCCCGTGACTGTGCTCGACGTGTCCAACAACCGCGTGACCCAGGTCAAGACCGTCGAGACCGACGGCTACAGCGCCATCCAGGTCACCTTCGGGGCCCGCAAGGCTTCGCGCGTGATCAAGCCGGCGGCCGGCCACTTCGCCAAAGCGGGTGTGGAAGCGGGTGAACTGCTGCGCGAGTTTCCTGTCAGCGCCGAAACCGCCGCGGAATACAAGCCGGGCGGCACGCTGCCCGTCGGCCTGTTCCAGGTGGGCCAGAAGGTCGACGTGCAGGGCACCTCGATCGGCAAGGGCTTCACCGGCACCATCAAGCGCCACAACTTCAGCTCGCAGCGTGCCTCGCACGGCAACAGCCGTTCGCACAACGTGCCGGGCTCGATCTCGATGGCGCAGGACCCGGGCCGCGTGTTCCCGGGCAAGAAGATGTCCGGGCACCGCGGCGACGCGACCGTGACCACGCAGAACCTCGATATCGTGCGCGTCGACGAAACCCGCCAACTGCTGCTGGTGCGCGGTGCGGTGCCCGGCTCCAAGAACGGCTTCGTCACCGTCTGCCCGGCTGTCAAGGTCCGCGCCAAGAAGGGGGCCAATTGATGCAGCTCGAGCTCCTCAACGAACAAGGCCAGGCCGCCTCGAAGGTGGACGCGCCCGACACTGTGTTCGGCCGCGACTACAACGAAGCGCTGGTGCACCAAGTGGTGGTGGCCTATCAGGCCAACGCCCGCCAAGGCACCCGTGCTCAGAAGGACCGTCAGGCCGTCAAGCACTCGACCAAGAAGCCGTGGAGACAGAAGGGCACCGGTCGCGCACGCGCCGGCATGACTTCCTCGCCGTTGTGGCGCGGAGGCGGTCGGATCTTCCCGAACAGCCCGGACGAAAACTTCAGCCACAAGGTCAACAAGAAGATGTACCGCGCCGGCATGGCGGCCATCTTCTCGCAGCTCGCGCGTGACGGTCGTTTGGCAGTGGTCGATTCGATCAAGGTCGATTCGCCCAAGACCAAGCAACTTGCTGCCAAGTTCAAGGCGATGGGCCTGGACTCCGTGCTGGTGATCGCCGACGAAGTGGACGAGAACCTGTTCCTCGCCTCGCGCAACCTTGCCAATGTTCTGGTGATCGAGCCGCGTTACGCCGACCCGCTGTCGCTCGTCTTCTACAAGAAGGTGCTGGTGACGAAGGGCGCGCTCGACAAGCTCAAGGAGATGCTGGCATGAGCGCCAATCCCACTCAAAAGCCGATCGACGAAGGCCGCCTGATGCAGGTGCTGGTTTCGCCCATCGTGTCCGAAAAGGCCACGGCGGTCGCCGAGAAGCACAACCAGGTGCTGTTCAAGGTGCTGCAGGACGCGACCAAGCCCGAGATCAAGGCGGCGGTCGAGTTGCTGTTCAAGGTTCAGGTCGACAAGGTTTCGGTGGTCAACACCAAGGGCAAGGCCAAGCGTTTCGGCAAGGGCGTGGGGCGGCGCGACAACGTGCGCAAGGCCTATGTCTGCCTGAAGCCCGGCCAAGAGCTCAACTTCTCCGGAGAGGGCGCGTAATGGCCGTCGTCAAAGTCAAACCCACTTCGCCAGGCCGCCGTGCCGTGGTCAAGGTGGTGCATTCGCACCTGCACAAGGGCCGGCCCGAGGCGTCGCTGCTCGAGCCGCAGATGCAGAACGCCGGCCGCAACAACAACGGTCACATCACGATCCGGCATAAGGGCGGCGGTCACAAGCACCACTACCGCGTCGTCGATTTCGTGCGCAACAAGGACGGCATCCCGGCCAAGGTCGAGCGCATCGAGTACGACCCGAACCGCACCGCGCACATCGCGCTGGTGTGCTACGCCGACGGCGAGCGTCGCTACATCATTGCGCCGCGCAACCTCGAAGTGGGCTCCACGGTCATGAGCGGCTCGGAAGCGCCGATCAAGGCCGGCAACACCTTGCCGATCCGCAACATCCCCGTCGGCTCGATCATGCATTGCGTCGAGTTGCTGGCCGGCAAGGGCGCGCAGATCGCACGTTCGGCGGGCACTTCGGTGACCTTGCTGGCACGCGAAGGCACCTATGCGCAGGTTCGCCTGCGTTCCGGGGAGGTTCGCAAGATCCACATCGAGTGCCGCGCCACCATCGGTGAGGTGTCTAACGAAGAGCACAGCCTGCGTCAGTATGGCAAGGCCGGCGCACGCCGCTGGAAGGGCATCCGCCCGACCGTTCGTGGCGTTGCCATGAACCCGGTGGACCACCCGCACGGCGGCGGCGAAGGCCGCACCGGCGAGGGCCAGGTGCCGGTGTCGCCTTGGAACACGATGACCAAGGGCTACCGCACCCGCAGCAACAAGCGCACGCAGACGATGATCGTCTCGCGTCGCAAAAAGTAAGGAGCGCATGCAATGTCTCGCTCACTGAAGAAGGGTCCCTTCGTGGACCACCACCTGATCGCCAAGGTCGAAAAGGCCACGGCGATCAAGGACAAAAAGCCGATCAAGACCTGGTCGCGCCGCTCGACGATCCTCCCCGATTTCATCGGTCTGACGATCGCCGTGCACAACGGCAAGCAACACGTGCCCGTGTACGTGACCGATCAGATGGTCGGCCACAAGCTCGGCGAGTTCGCCCTGACCCGCACGTTCAAGGGTCACCCGGCGGACAAGAAGGCGAAGAGGTAAGGCGATGGAAACCCGAGCAATCGTTCGCGGCGTACGGCTGTCGGTCGACAAGGGCCGGCTGGTGGCCGACCTGATTCGCGGCAAGAAGGTCGACCAGGCGCTCAACATCCTGGCCTTCACGCAGAAGAAGGCGGCGCTCATCATCAAGAAGGCCGTCGAGTCTGCGATCGCCAATGCCGAGCACAACGACGGTGCCGACATCGACGAGTTGAAGGTCAAGACCATCTACGTGGAGCAAGGCGCCACGCTGAAGCGGTTTTCCGCACGCGCCAAGGGGCGCGGCAACCGCATCAGCAAGCCCACCTGTCACATCTTCGTGACCGTCGGCAACTAAAAGGCTGGAAGACATGGGACAGAAGATTCATCCGGTCGGCTTCCGCCTTCCCGTCACACGCAACTGGTCTTCGCGCTGGTATGCGTCGAACCGCAACTTCGCCGGCATGCTGGCCGAAGACTTGAAGGTGCGCGAGTTCCTCAAGGCACGCCTCAAGAGCGCCGCGGTCTCGCGCATCCTGATCGAGCGCCCCGCCAAGAACGCCCGCATCACCATCTACTCGGCACGTCCGGGCGTGGTGATCGGCAAGAAGGGCGAGGACATCGAGAACCTCAAGGCCGAGCTGACTCGACGCCTGGGCGTGCCGGTCGCAGTCAACATCGAAGAGATCCGCAAGCCGGAGATCGATGCGCAACTGGTGGCCGACTCGATCACCCAGCAGCTCGAAAAACGCATCATGTTCCGCCGCGCCATGAAGCGCGCCATGCAGAACGCGATGCGCCTGGGCGCGCAGGGCATCAAGATCATGTCGTCGGGGCGCCTCAACGGCATCGAGATTGCGCGCTGCGAGTGGTACCGCGAAGGCCGTGTGCCGCTACACACGCTGCGCGCGGACATCGACTACGGCTTCTCCGAAGCCAAGACCACCTACGGCGTCATCGGCGTCAAGTGCTGGGTCTACCGTGGTGACCGCTTGGCCAATGGCGAGGCGCCGACCATCAAGACCGACGACCGCGACGACGATCGCCGCAACCGCCGCGGCCCGCGCAGCGACCGTCCCGGTGGCGACCGCCGCCCGCCCTCACGCGACGGTGCCCGTGCAGGTGGCCCGGGCGCTCGTCCGGCGCCGCGCACTGACGTCGTCAACCCAGTGGCCGCCGGCAGCGACAAGCCGACCGAGGCCTCCGTTGGCGGAGACGCCCCGAAGCCGGCCGTCAAGCGCGTGCGCAAGGCCCCCGCGCCCGCCCCGACCGGTAATCCCGGCGAGGCGAAAGGAGAATAAGCAATGCTGCAACCCGCTCGTCGCAAGTTTCGCAAGGAACAAAAGGGCCGCAACACGGGCATCGCCACCCGTGGTGCCAGCGTGTCGTTCGGCGATTTCGGCCTGAAGGCCACCGAACGTGGTCGCATCACGGCACGGCAAATCGAGGCCGCGCGCCGCGCGATCTCGCGTCACGTCAAGCGTGGCGGCCGCATCTGGATCCGCATCTTCCCGGACAAGCCCATTTCGCAAAAGCCGGCCGAAGTCCGCATGGGCAACGGCAAAGGCAATCCCGAGTACTACGTGGCCGAGATCCAACCCGGCAAGGTGCTCTACGAGATCAACGGCGTGCCCGAAGCGCTGGCCCGCGAAGCGTTCACCCTCGCAGCTGCCAAGCTGCCGCTGCGGTGCACCTTCGTGGCGCGTCAGGTCGGCGCTTGAGCCGGCCGGAAGGAAAGAC
>NZ_JACDCU010000182.1 GCF_013817365.1 Methylibium sp.
CGTTCGTCAACGCCGCGCACGAACAGGATGAACAACGAGGCAACGAGCGACGCAAGGGCCAGCACGCCGAGCGCCAGCCCCGAAATCGTGCGCTGGGCCGGGTCGACGACGGCGAAGTAGCCGACGATCAGCAGCACCGCGCCCGAAAACGCCGCCACGAGCTGCAGGTTGTTGATGCGAAGGATCCACATGAGGACTCCTGGAGACAGTGCGAGGGCCGCGAAATCGATTCGGGGCGGTTGTACCTCTGCATAGCAACGTCCGGCACGCCGCGCCTCGCACAGTCGGCGTTAATGAGAACTTGTGCATCCATCTGTGTTGCGCGGCTCACAGAGCGGCCGCTTCATGGACCGATCAATCTCGACGCCCACGATCTGCGGCGAACAAGATCGATCTATGCAAAGTTCACGCGGTCATTCTTGCTGCGGTTGTGAGAATACAAAGCGTTCGGCCCAGCAGACAGCAACCTAAAAGCATCTCAGTTTTGGAACCCGGTAGATGACCCGCTCAATAGGCAGCGATGCCGCAGTGCTGTTCGACGGCCAACGACTGACCATTGAAGACATCAACGCGTTAGCGAATCGGCAATGCGTCGCCTCATTGAGCGATTCCGTTGAGTTCTGCGGCGCCATCCAAGCCGGGGCCGACTTCGTGGCGCGCCTGCTCGCCGAGGAAGGCGTTATCTACGGCGTGACCACTGGGTATGGCGATTCCTGCACCGTCAACGTCCCGGCGCATCTGGTGGCCGAGTTGCCGCACCATCTGTACGCCTATCACGGCTGCGGCGCCGGGCAGTTTCTCGACCCGGCTCAGACGCGCGCCGTGTTGTCCGCAAGGCTAGCGTCTCTTTGTCAAGGAATGTCCGGCGTGAGCATGGACTTGCTGCGCCAGATACAGGCACTGCTTCAACACGACATCCTTCCCCTGATTCCCTCCGAAGGCTCGGTCGGGGCCAGCGGCGATCTGACGCCGCTTTCCTACCTCGCGGCAGCACTGTGCGGCGAGCGCGACGTGATGTTCGCCGGGCGGCGTATGCCGGCCGCCGAGGCGCTCGCTGGCGTCGGTATGCGGCCCTTGCGCCTGCGGCCCAAGGAAGGGCTGGCCATCATGAACGGCACGGCCGTGATGACGGGCCTAGCCTGCCTGGCCTGGCAGCGGGCCGAGTATCTGTGCCGAATGGCCACGCGCCTGACCGCGATGAACGTCGTGGCGAGCGCCGGCAATGCCCATCACTTCGACGAAGCCCTGTTCGCCGTCAAGCCGCATCCCGGGCAACAACTGGTTGCGTCGCGCCTGCGGGCGGATCTCGCCAGCGATCGCCCCTCCCGCAACGAACAGCGTTTGCAGGACCGCTATTCGCTGCGCTGCGCCCCTCATGTGATCGGTGTGCTGCAAGACGTCCTGCCGTTTCTGCGGCAATTGATAGAGAACGAGCTCAACAGCGCGAACGACAACCCCATCATCGACGCGCGCGAAGAGCGTGTGCTTCATGGTGGGCACTTCTACGGGGGCCATATCGCCTTCGCGATGGACGCATTGAAGACGGCGGTCGCCAATGTGGCCGATCTGCTCGACCGCCAACTGGCCTTGCTGGTCGATACCCGCTACAACCACGGCCTGCCGGGCAACCTTTCGGCATCCACGGGCGAGCGTGCAGCCATCAATCATGGCCTGAAAGCGCTTCAGATCAGCGTATCCGCCTGGACCGCCGAGGCGCTGAAGGGCTGCATGCCGGCCTCGGTGTTCTCGCGTTCGACCGAATGCCACAACCAGGACAAAGTCAGCATGGGCACGATTGCCGCGCGCGACTGCCTGCGTGTGCTGGAGCTGAGCGAGCAGGTGCTCGCGGCCATGCTCATCGCGGCACGCCAGGCCGTGACGCTCCGAGCGCTGAGGCAAGACATCACGCTGAGTCCTGCGCTGCAGGCGATGCACGCCGACTTGTGCGATCGCATCGAGCTGGTGGTCGAGGACCGTGCGCTGGACGGCGACCTGCAGCGCATGCTGGTTGCCTTGCGCAGCGAAAGCTGGCGTCTGTACCAATCGTGAGCCCCACGCTGCGTGCCCCATTGAACGGCGATCCAACCATTCTCGCCAAGCGCAAAGGCGACTCGCCGCGGCCTTAAACACGGTGCGTCCCGAGCCGATAAGCATCGGGTCGGCCTTGGCCGACCCTCGTCGGTGCCTTTAAGGCACCGATATGTCATGGCCACTGGCCGGGCCGACACAGAAGGCTCCAGTCCCGAAATTTACAACCCTCAGTCAGGAAGTACCGATGACCATTGCCATCCTCGAAACCGTCGCATTCGGCAAGACCGATGTCGAAAACGTGCTGTCCAAGATGAACGATGCGCAGCTCAACAAGCTCGCCTTCGGCGCCGTCGAGATCGACGCCACCGGCAAGATCCTCAAATACAACGCGGTCGAAGGCGCCATCACGGGCCGCGACCCCAAGTGCGTTGTTGGCAAGAATTTCTTCACCGAAGTCGCACCGTGCACCAACCGCCCTGAATTCAAAGGCGTCTTCGATGCGGGCGTGAAGGCGAACAACCTCAACACGCTGTTCGAGTACGTGTTCGATCATCAGATGAAGCCGACGAAGGTGAAGATCCACATGAAGCGCGCCATCTCCGGCGGCTCGTTCTGGATTTTCGTCAAGCGGGTCTGAGCATGACCACACCGACAAACACGGCGGGTGCCTGGCACGAACAGCCAGGCGCGCTGTCGCGTTTCGTCGGCGACCTGATCGCCGGCGAGGTCGCGCACCTGCGCCCGGGAGGCGCCGCACTGGCGGCGCGGCCCTGGCCGCACGACCTGTCGCTCGACGAGGACGGCCTGGGGCTGGACTCGCTCGAAAGGCTGTCGGTGGCCTCCGCACTCAACGAGGCGTTGCACCTGCACGAAAGCGGCATCGAAGACCTGCTTCTCGCCAGGCGCCGCTTCGGGGAGTGGCTGGAAATCGCCCACACCGGACTTCGTCAATCTGATGCCCGGCTGAGTTTTCGCACCTCCGGCAGCAGCGGCACGCCCAAGGCGTGCGCACACGCGCTGGCGACGCTGGAGCAGGAAGCAGATTGCCTGGGCATGATGCTGGGCGGCGCCCGGCGTCTGCTGGTCGCCGTGCCAGCCCACCATATCTACGGCTTTCTTTTCACGGTATTGCTGCCATCACGCCTGGGCGTTGCCGACGTGATCGATGTCAGGAGAACCACCCCCCAGGCACTGCAGCACATGATGAGCGCCGGAGACCTCGTGATCAGCCACCCGGCGCATTGGTCGCTCATGGCCAAGCATGCATCCACGATCCCAGCTGGCGTCGTCGGTGTGACATCGACTGCACCGTGCGACGACGCGCTTGCAAGATCGCTTGAGAAACACGGGCTTCAGCGGCTGCTGCAGGTCTACGGAAGCTCGGAAACTGCTGGCGTGGGGTGGCGGGAGCAGGCAGGAGCGCCGTATTGCCTGCTGCCGTTCTGGTCATTCGACCAAGCAGACGGCTCGCGCCTGCTTCGCGCAACCCCTCAGGGCTCCGTGCACGCGCACGACCTGCAGGACCGGCTCGAGTGGCTGGCCGACGGGCGCTTCAACCTGCGGAGCCGGCGCGATGAAGCCGTTCAGGTCGGCGGTATCAACGTCTTTCCGGCGCGTATCAGGCAGCTTCTGCTCGAGCATCCTGAAGTTGCCGACGCAGCCGTGCGTTTGATGAGCGCTGGCGAAGGATCAAGGCTCAAAGCGTTCGTCGTCCCCGCCTCAGGCACCGACCGTGAGGCACTGCGCTCGGACCTCGAGCGCGCGACGCAGACACGCCTGTCGGCCGTTGAAAGACCGAAAGCCTGGGCCTTCGGCGACAGCTTGCCGGTCAACGACCAGGGCAAGCTTTGCGACTGGCCGCTTGCCACGAACGCGGCTGGCGCAATGCGCACCTGAGTCGCCAGGGACGGATTCACCCCCGTGTGCCGTAGGAAGAGCGTTCTCGTATCTCACAGGCGCCACGTCGACCCGCTCGTTCAAGTCGTGGTGCATACCGCCGATATCTTCGGCAAGGAACCGCATCAACCTTGCCCGCGCACGACGGGCACACCGCGAGAACGTTGGACACCATGAACACAGCCACAGCCACAGCCACAGCTTTCACCTTCGCTGACGTCAGCCTGAAGACCCACCTGGATCGGTCAACCGACGAGGAGCTCGATGCGCTCGATTTCGGCGTCATCGGGGTCGACGACAAAGGCCTCGTGCGACGCTACAACAGCTTTGAATCCAAGGCTGCAGGGCTGTCGCTCCCGCGGGTGCTGGGCCACGCTCTCTTCACGGTCGTCGCACCATGCATGAACAACTTCATGGTGGCACAGCGCTTCGAGGATGCGCTTGAAGCGCACGTAAGCCTCGACGTGACGATCGACTACGTCCTGACCCTTCGGATGCGACCGGTCAAGGTCAAGCTTCGGCTGCTGGCCTCACCTGCCGAGGCAACGCGTTACGTACTCGTCCATCGGCCCGCCTGAGCGGGCTTAGACCCATGCCGTCCACCACCGTCGGGGAAGAGTACGAGGCGCTGCTCCAGTTCCTCTACATGGCGCCGATCGGGCTCGTGCAGGCGCGCAGTGACGGCGAGATCCTGATGGTCAACCCGATATGCGCCCAGCTGCTCATGCCACTGTCGCGCAACGGCGAGCTGACCAATCTCTTCACCGCGCTCGAGGGCTTGGCACCTGACCTGCGTCACCGTGTGCAAACCTTCGAGAGCACGCACGGCATGATCTGCGAAGCGATGCATTTGCAGATCAACGCTGGAGCGCAGGGTCGCAAGGACTCCCAGATCCTTTCACTCAGTCTGCTCAAGCTGGACGCTGAGCGCCTCATGGCTGTGCTCAGCGACGTAACGCAATCGGTCAAGCGCGACCGCGAGCTGCGGCAAAGCCAAGCCTGGATCAATACGCTCGTCACCGGCCTCATCGATTACGCGCTCGTTGCGCTGGATGAGTGCGGCCGCCTTCAAAGCTGGAACGCGAGCATTGGCCGCGTCACCGGCTTCGAGCAGCACGAAGTGGTGGGACAGGATTACTCGCTCTTCTACCCGCCCGATGGCATGTCTGCCGACAGGGTGCTCGACCGTCTCCACGAGGCCGATGAAAGCGGCTGGAGTCTGGATGAAGGCTGGCGCATGCGCTCCGATGGCACGCGCTACTGGGGCAGTTGCCTCATCGCGCCACTGCACGCGCCCGACGAGGCGCAGTCCGAGGCCCGCGCTTACAGCCTCATCATCCGAGACGTCTCCGACCGCCGCGAAGCGACCGAAGCGCTGCGCAATTCTGTGTCGTGTGACCACCTCACGGGGCTGGCCAACCGCCGCGCCTTCTTCGATGGCGCGGAGCTCGAGTTGCAGCGCTGGAAACGGGCCCCGCGCCCGCTCTCAATGGTGATGATCGACGCCGATCACTTCAAGCGGATCAACGATCTGCACGGTCACGCTGCGGGTGATGCGGTGCTGCGGCACCTCGCGGCGGGTCTGTCCGCCACCTTCCGCGCGATCGATGTCGTGGCTCGGCTCGGCGGCGAGGAGTTCGTGGCGCTGCTGCCTGGGACCACGATCGAGGGCGCCGAAGCAGTGGCCTTGCGTCTGTGTCGCAGCATCGCCGAACAATCCGTGACGGTTGACGGTACGCCGATCCGCTACACGGTGAGTGTGGGCATCGCCGCGATGGAAGAAGGCGTGGAGGGAATCAACACGTTGATCCAGCGGGCCGACGTAGCGATGTACGCAGCAAAAGCGAACGGCCGTAACCGGGTCGAGCGCTGGCACGCCGACCGTGGCCGCGCACCCTCCGCTGCGCAGCCGACATAACACTTCAAGTCTGGACCATGTCGGCTGCGACTCCCGCCGCCTACGAGGCGCTGATCGCGTTTCTGTACCGGGCGCCGATCGGCCTCGTGCAGGCCACGTCCGACGGGGAGATCACCATGATCAACCCCATGTCGGCGCAATTACTGATGCCGCTGGCACCACACGGCGACCTGCTGAACCTGTTCGATGTGCTCGATTCGGTGGCACCGCAACTGCGTGAACTGGCGGTCGCGGAAAGTGAACCTGGCGCTGTGATCTGCGATGGATTGCGTGTGCAGCTGACTTCAGTCGGCCAGCCGGCCGAGCTGCCGTCGACGCTGGCAATCAGCCTTTTGAGGCTCGACGAAAAGACACTGATGTGCAGCGTCAGCGACGTCACACTGGTCGTGCAGCAGGAGCAGCAGCGACTTGTCAGCCAGCTGCGAGACGCGACACGGATCGACAGTTTGACCTTGATGCCTAATCGAGCCGTCGTGATCGAGCGCATCGACGGCGCGCTGCACAAGGCGCGCACCGATCCTCAATACGAGTTCGCGGTACTGTTTATCAATGGTGATCGCTTCAACCGGATCAACGTAACCCTCGGCCAGTCGGCCGGGGACGAATTGCTGCGGCTGATGGCTGCACGGATGAACGGCACTGTGCGAATGCGCGATGCGGTCGGCCGCGCAACGGATCCCGAACAGACCGCCGCGAGGCTGGGCGGCGACGAGTTCGTTGTCGTCATCGAGGGACTGCGCAGTGCGGAGGATGTGCGCGCAATCGCGCAACGGCTAATAGATGCGCTTTGCAGGCCCTACGCGATCGACGATTTTCCTGTGCACAGCACGGCGAGCATGGGGGTGGTGACGCGCGCGCATGCCGCTGGCGACGCAAACTCCGTGCTCCAAGACGCGAGCCTGGCGATGCGCGAAGCCAAGCGCGCCGGCGGCGCTCGCTACTGTGTGTTCGAGCCGCGAATCAAGGAAAGCGCTCGGCTGCGAGGCAGTCTCGAGAACGATTTGCGCCGGGCACTGAGCGCAGGCGAGCTGTTTGTCGTCTATCAGCCGATCGTGAACCTGGCAGACGCCGGTGTGGTCGGTATCGAAGCGCTGGTGCGTTGGCGCCATCCCAAGCGCGGCGTTGTGCCGCCGATCGAGTTCATCGAGATCGCTGAAGAAACCGGCTTGATCTGCCCGTTGGGCGAGTTTGTGCTTAACGAATCGTGCCGTCAGCTGGTCACCTGGCAGCGCCTGCTCGGCGAGCGAGCCCCGCGCTTGCTGTCGGTCAACTTGTCCCGGGCGCAGCTCATGGAGCCATCCGTTACGGAAAAAGTGCGCAGCGCTTTGGAGGCCAGCGGTCTGTCCGCCGTTTGCTTGCAACTGGAAGTCACCGAAAGCCTTGCCGCGCAGGATCAACTTATTCAGGCTCGCCTGCATGAGCTCAAGGCCCTGGGCCTGACCGTCGCGCTGGACGACTTCGGCACCGGCTACTCCTCGCTCGCCTGCCTGCACCAGCTTCCGATCGACGTCGTCAAGATCGACCGTTCGTTCGTGAGCCAGGTCGAGTCGAGCGCACATCACCGTGTGCTCATCGAAGCCACGGTGCGCGTCGCGCGCAGCCTCGGCATGCAGACCGTGGCCGAGGGAATCGAAACGGAAGGTCAAGCCGTCGTGCTGGCTGGGCTGGAGTGCGATAAGGGTC